>JAGBVQ010000093.1 GCA_017630245.1 Alistipes sp.
AATGTCGCAACAGAACAAAGTGTAACGACCAACAGTAACATTTTTTTCATAGCACATAAATTTAAAGGTTGTACTACAAAGATAGCTATTTCAAACCAAAAAAAACACAATGCAGCGTAAGAAAATTTTATATTCGGGCAATCAAAAAAACGAGACCTTATATACAATTAAAAGCCCTCCAATCTGCAGCTGCAAACTCGACTACCCCACTCTCTAACTCCTTAAAATAGTGGAGTTTTATTGCATTTTATAAAAATTCTATTTAATTTTGTTTTCTATTTTCTTTACTACAAGTAGTAAAGATGGTTCCAACTTAAGTTTGCAGATTTTAATAGGCTAACAATATGAAGCTGATTTACAGGCCAACAGGAATGATATTATCATTCTTATTGGTGTTATTATTTTTTTCGGGTTGTAATTCCGGTGATTCCGGAAAGGTTTTGTTGCGATTTTCGACCAATGGCGTTGTATTCAACGCCGAGGGTGGCGAAAAGAGCGTCAAGGTTATCACATACCCCAAAGATGTGGCGTGGGATCTATATAAAAGCGGTGAAAATGAATGGTTTACTGCAACTAACGAGGAGGGAGTAATAACCGTAACAGCCCAACCGAACATCTCAGGCAAAGAGCGTCGTGGCGAGTTTGAGGTGGTAAGCCCCAACCGCTCGTTCGAGCTCTACACGCTGACCGTTCTGCAAGAGGCGATAGACAAGTTCACAACTTCGACAAATGCTGCCGAATCTTACAGCTTCGATTCGGAGGGCGGCGAGTATTCGTTCAGTGTCTTCACCAATGCCGAGTGGAGCCTATCTACCGACGCCGAGTGGATCACCCTGAGCCAAGATGTAGCAGCCTGTAAGGCGACAATTAGCGCCGCTGCAAACACCTCGAAGCAGACGCTGACCGGAAGTGTGGTGTTGACTATCGGCGTGGGATCGCAGGCCCAAACATTCAACATTGTAATCGCTCAAGCGACTCGCGACGAGAATCCCTACTACAAACTCTGTGGCCAATGGGAGATCTCGGCCAGCAAGTGGTACTACTCCCCTAACGGATCGCTCAACAGCCTCGACTATGCGCCCAGCCCGTCGCAATACTACCTTATATTTAATATAGAAGAGGGCATCTATGGCGAATCGCTCGTTATGCGCGACTTCCTCTACCCCGGCACTTCTCTCGAGGTGCGTTACGACAAGCAGAGCGGAGGCTTTGTGATTCCATTCGGTTGGAGCGTGCTCTCGTACGACGTATTCTTCTACATCACGATGGTTAGCAGTTCGCAATTCTCGTACGCATCTCTCGATGTGGATGTCGTACCGTCGAGCGACTATATGGTACTCACGCCCAAGTTGCCTACTGTCAGCGGATTCAACTATGTAGGTTTCGGCTTGTGGACATATAATGACAATGGTGCCAAGGTTGCATTTGGCTCCAGCTCACGTCCTACGATGTTCCCTATGGGCACCATCACTTTCCGCAAGCATTAGTACAAAAAAGTTGTTTGGTATGAAGAGATTTTTACATATAGCACTGTGTTGCATAGCTGCAATATTATGCGCAGTTTCGTGTGATAATGCATCAATTGAAGAGTTGGTTCAGGAGCAAGAATCTGCGGGTCGCATCACTCTGGAGGTGCACTCCGACAACCCTCTTTTGGCAATGAACGAATTGGGCAACGAGGGTACGATTCAATTCAAGAGTCGCGGAGGAGAGATTCTTCTCGATGTGGTAACCAATCAGGCGGAGTGGAGCTTCGAGGCCAATGGTGCCGAGTGGCTCGATATCGAGGCAGACAAATACTTCTTACACATCTCGGCCAACCGCAACGTAACCGACAACGCTAAAGAGGCGAAGATTGTTGTGACCGCTAAGGGCAGAGGTGAGGCCTCTGTAACCCTCAATATCACCCAAAATCATAGCGGCACTCCCGAAGTCAGCCTTGCTCAGAATGAGCTCCGAATAAAGGCTCACACCGAGTTGGAGCAATTCGTCAATGTTGAGTGCTCTGCGGAGGAGTGGTCATTCGATTGTAACTGCAGTTGGATTTTGGTCGAGCAGAGACCCGAGGGTCTGCATCTGTCGATAGAGGATAATGCAGGCACAGCACAGCGCGAGGCTAAAATTACAGTCTCGACAGGCCTGGAGGGCCAGACCGACTCAGACGCTATCGTTATTCGTCAGGATGGCTCGGCCTTTATCAACCTCAATACTCACAATGTTGCAACCGACGATCAGGGTGGTGAAAAGAGGGTTACTATCGAGTGTAACCCCGAGCTTGAGTGGTACTATAACACCCCGGGCGACAAGGCTTGGTACACCGTTTCGCACGAAGGTAACATTCTTAAAATCAACGTCGCTGCGAATATTGGCGGCAGCGAGCGCAAAGATACTCTTGCAATCTATGTGGGCGAAGAGTATAATCAGGCTATGGCCAAGATCTCTATCCACCAAATCGGCTCGGATACCGAGGAGTTAATCTATGAGATCGAAGTCCCCGAGAAGAATTATATGGTAACGGCTGCCCCCGTACTGACATCATCTACGGGCGGCTCAATCTCAGTCAATTGGGGCGACGGGTCGCTTCTGGAGAGCTTCGATAGCAAGCGCGGTACCCACACATACAAAGAGCCGGGTCTGTATACAATCTCGATTACCGGCGAGGCGAAATCATTGAAGTTTGGCGTTGATGGAGATTTCTCAAACGAGGTACGCAACATCATCTCGTGGGGTAAGTTGGGATATACCACCGCTGCCGATATGTGTCTTGGTTGTTCGGCTTTGGAGTCGATACCCAACGATGTGGCTGGTTCGTTCGCAAATGTCAAATCGTTCCTCGGCGCATTCTCGTGCTGTGAGTCGCTGAAGGAGATCCCCGAGAATCTGTTCCGATATGCAACTTTGGCCAAGAATTTCGAAGATTGTTTCTCGCACACGGCTTCGATTTCGGCAATTCCGGAGGGTCTATTCGCTCACTGTGGCGCAGCCGAAGACTTTACCTACGCATTCTACGCCACAGGTACAGGCATCGTCGATACCAACAGCACCCTCACCAATTTCAAGGAAGTAGACGCCAAGGTATCGGCCGGCAAACTCCACTCGATCCCCTCGGCCCTCTTTGCAAAGTGCAGTGCTGCCAAGCAGTTTGACTATGCATTTGGCGCTACCGCAATCAAGAGTATCCCTGAATCGCTCTTTGCAAACTGCGGCAGTGCAACCATCTTCACGGGAGCATTCTCGGCTTGTACACAGTTGGAGAGTATCCCCACTAAATTGATGCACGGAGCTACATCAGCTACCGATATCAAGTACCTCTTTGCCGGCTGTAAATCGGTTAAGGAGATACCTGTGGGTATGTTTACTAACAGCTCGACCGTAACCAATCTGGAGTATATATTCTACAAAACGGGCGTAGCTACCGTCAAGACCGGCACCTTCGAGGGTCTTACCGGCGTCAAGACTTTAGGCGCAGTATTCCAGGGTTGCGAATCGCTGACTACGCTTGAGGATAATATCTTCCGTGGATTGACATCGGCTAAGTCGTTCAAATATTGTTTCTCGGATTGTACCGCACTGCGCCAACTTCCCGAGACTCTATTCCAGGGTATGAGCAATGCCTACGAATTTAACTACACATTCGAAAATACAGGTTTGGAGTCGGTACCTGCAGCACTCTTTAGCGATTGCCGCGACTACTCGTCTGCAGACTTCTCATATATGTTCGCAGAGTGCAAGAACCTCAAGAGTGTGCCCGCTACCCTATTCGAGCGATTCACAAAAGTCACCTCGCCCGGTTTCCGCTATCTGTTTGAGTATTCGGGTTTGGAGAGTGTTCCCGCAGGTCTCTTTTCAAAGAATACCGCTGTAACTACGGGATTCGAGAGTCTGTTCGAGAACTGCACCTCGCTCAAGCGAATCGAAGGTTCGATCTTCCCGACAGCCTCCAGCGTATCGTCGTTGGCATATAGCTTCTACAACTGTCCGCAGTTGGAGAGCCTGCCTGAGGGATTGTTTGATCCTCTGGCTGAGTCGAAGACCAAGTTCACCAGCACTTTTGCGCTCTGCTCGTCGCTCAAGAGTCTGCCTGAGGGTCTCTTCGCTAAAAATCTGAAAGCTACTCAGTTCACAAGCACATTTATCGGCTGCGAGAGCCTTGAGAGTATCCCTGCCAACACATTCGAGGGTTGCTCGGCAGTGAACGGTGTACGCTCGCTCTTCGACGGATGTTCGTCGCTCAAGAGCCTACCCGAAGGTCTCTTTGCTTCAATGCCCGCAATCACCACCTTTGAGCGCACATTTGCAGATTGTTCGAGCCTTGAGGCTCTGCCAGCAGATCTCTTCTCGGCTATCGGAACAAAGACATCAAGCGTGACCTTCGCGGAGTGTTTCTCGGGCTGCTCATCACTCAAGAGTCTGTCCTCATCGCTCTTCGACACCGTTCGTCGCATCAACTACATCGATGAGTGCTTTAAGAATTGTATCTCGCTCACGGGCGAATCTCCCTATACGATCATCGTTGGAGCAGATGGCACGGAGAAGCGTGTACACCTATACGAGCGCGAGCGCGGAGATGACTTCCCCAATGCCCCCGTAACAGCTTCGGCTCACGCAGATTGCTTTGCCGGTTGCAGCGGACTTTCAGATTATGCTAACATTCCTTCATCTTGGAAATAACAGAGTTGATATATGATACGCAACAAGATTATATATATGCTTGCAGCGGCTGCGTTACTCATTAGCGGCTGCTCTGATCCTAATGCTGTACTCGACGGCGTTGAGCCGATATATGCCACGGTAGAACTCTCGTCGGAGTCGGTGGTAATGTCAAAAGAGGGCGGCTCGAAATCTATATTCGTAGCCACCAATCGCACCGATTGGGATATTGTATGTGATTACGAGTGGATTGATGTAAGTGTCGAGAATAGCACCCTCACATTCTTCGTTGACGAGAATCCCAACCCGGAAAGTCGTCTTGCGGTAGTTGAGGTAATTGCAGGTAAAGGTCACGACACGGCCAAAGCTCGATTTAAGATTATGCAGTCGGGTGACTCGGTACGCGATCTTTCGGAGGGTGGCAGAGCTAACTGCTACATCGCTGGCACATCCACCGAGTGTAAGTTCGACGCTTCGGTTAAGGGAAATGGCGAGATTGACGGCAACTCGCAGTATATCTACCACTTTGGTGTAGCTATCACCGATGCAGCCTATGCCGATCTGGTTTGGGAGGCGACCTTCGACGGCGATAAAACTCGCAGTTGCAAGGTGATAGATGGCTCGCCAATCTACTCGCCTGAGGAGAAGTGTATCTACTTCAACACGGGCTCCATCGAGGGTAATGCTATGATTGCAGTATGCGATAAGGCGGGCTCGATTCTTTGGAGCTGGCATATCTGGGTAACCGATGATCAGATCTCACTCTCGGCTGCAAATGGATATGTTTGGCAAGACCGCAATCTGGGTGCAACAAGCAAACTTCCGGGCGAGGTTGATAACCGAGGTCTGCTCTACCAGTGGGGCCGTAAAGATCCGTTCCTTCCCTCTCCCGCACCCTACATCGATGTCCCCAATCACCGATATAACGAGAACTACGAACTGCTCGAGAGTGAAGAGGAGTACTATCGCGTGCAGCGCGAGATCGAGAAGGCTCGTGAGCAAGTAAACCAAAACAACACCCAAGTTGGCGATGGCTCGGGCAAGTGGATCTATGCTGGATTCACAGCACCGGTAGCCCTTACCGCCCCGGGAAATATAGATTATGCGCTTCAACATCCTACAACCTTCCTTGGTTGCCGCGTGGATATCCCCATCGGAGAGTACCTGTTCGACTGGTACTTGCAGCAGGATCTGCAGGGTAGCACGGGTGTAATGATGCAGTCTGCATCACAACTTTGGGGTGGCGCGGATCTGAACAGAACGATCAAGAGTCTGTTTGATCCCTGCCCTGCAGGTTACTGCGTACCTCCGCAGAATGCCTTTGGCGAGGTACCCGACGGATATGCCTGCTCCGACGTGAATAAAGAGTGGACCAAGCAGGATTACGGTTGGAGTTGGAGTGGTGGTAATGGCGACTACTTCCCGAGTAGCGGAAACTTCGATGTGTCGGGTCTGATTGGCGAGACATCCGAGCGTCTACTCTATTGGACAACCAAGAGCTACGGCAGCCGCACCAACGGATTTGGCAAGTCAGGAACCCTCTTTGTAGCTTTTGATGAGGTCTACTATGGAGTCTACCCCATCCTGGAGGGCGAGGAGGCTGCTGCGTGGTATTCGTATGGCGCACGTTGCTACGGTGCAGCTGTAAGATGCGTAAAAGTTTCGAACAGATAACAACAATTATAAAATCCTAACTTAAAAACAGAAGAAAAATGAAAAGGTTAGTTAGCAAGGCGTTGTACGCCGCACCTGCCATCGAGATCGAGCAGGTGTCAATTGAGGGCGGTTTTGCTCTCAGCGGCCTCGGAGGAGGCGCATCAACAGAGGATGTTGGAGATTTGGAAGAGTTTGGCAATTAAAGCAGAGGAGGAGTTATTATGAAGAACTATTACAGATTACTCGTTGCTGCTTTTATGGCGATTGCAGCAACATCGTGTTCGCAATTCGAGGAGAGCGATTTAACGCCCTCTGACGTAAATCTTGTGCCGATGACCATCAGCGTAGGTGGTGAGACCCGTACATTCATCGGCGAGGATGGTAAGACCGTAAACTGGTGCGAGGATGATCGCATCGCAATTTTCGATGGCACAGGCAAGCGTGAGTTTAAGATTGTCGAGGGCAGCATCAGCGGAGGTTATGCTGAGTTTGCCGGCGAGGTTGATGGCTCGGCTTTGTCATTCTGTGCTGTATACCCCTTTGAGGCTGCAGGTGAGTATGATGCTCAGAACGGCGTGGTATCGGCGAGCGTTGCAGAGTCGCAGGTACTCGCAGGCAAAAATGTTGCTGATGGCGCAATCGTGGCAGTTGGTAAGCTTAACAAGGGCGAGCAGCAGTTCCAGCTCAAGAATGCTGTCGGTTTCTTCCGTGTAGACGTCACTTTCGAGGATATTACATCTATTATCGTTGAGGGTGAGAAGGTTGCCGGCACAGCGCTCTTCAATGCTGAGGCAGCGCACGAGGGCGAGCTCAAGAGCGTTAGCGAGGGTAAGAATCGCGTAAGCCTTACTCCCGAGGCTGAGGTATTCACCCCCGGCTCGTATTATGTAACAATGCTTCCTGGCTCGACCCCTGCTGACGAGTTTAAGGTAACACTTACCCGCAAGAGTGGCGAGGCCCTCGAGATGACCTCGACAAAGGAGGTGGTTATCGCTCGTAACGGAGGTTTCTTCCTTTCGGATTACAAGCTCGTGAAGAAGGTTGCTATCAGCGACGCTGCTACCCTGCAGAATTTCCTTGCGAATGCCCACACCTACACTGCGGGTCAGGAGATTGAGGTTGTATGCGATATCGACCTTAAGGGCGTAGAGCTCGTAGGTGCAACTTCGTTCAACGGCACACTCGTCGGCAACAACTTCTCGTTGCTGAATTGGACCTCGAATGGAGTTTCGCTCTTTGAGTCGCTTGCAGGTACGGTTAAGAATCTCAAGATCGACAAGAGTTGCTCGCTCACAGCTGCAGACAATATCGGCGCATTTGGTTTCATTGCAAACACGCTCGAGACCGGTGGCGTAGTATCGTATTGCGAGAATAATGCAGATGTTACACTGACCACTACCCTGTATGGTGCAGGCTCGGCTCAGGATACAGACGCTGCATACTTTGGTGCATTGGTAGGTAAGAGTTTCGGCTCGATTGACCACTCGAAGAATGCTGGTAATATCACAATCGCAACAACTCCTACAGGTGGCGACACCCGTGGTATTGTATATATTGGTGGTGTTGCTGGTTTGATCGACACTTCGGCTCAGGTTGCTGCTGGTGGCTCGGCTACAGCTCTCTCGTACTGCGAGAACTCGGGTAAGATCAGCTATTCTATCAACGGTCGTGGTGGTTTCCTCTTTATGGGTGGTGTTGCAGGTGGTACTACAGCTCACACAGAGGAGGATCTTACCTCGGTTGCCAATGTTGACCACTGCGTCAATACCGGCGAGATCTACCACACCTTTACTCAGAATATTATCGGAGCAGGTAACGCCAAGTCTAACTATATCAATATGGCAGGTGTTATTGGTTACTGCGAGGGTGGAGTGACCAACTCTACCAACGGCGAGCAGGGCAAGTCGCTCGGAAAGGTTCAGCTCGACGCTCCGAAGCTCACTTCGGAGGCTGGTTATAGCGCTGCAAGCGTTAAGGTTGCCGGAGTTTCGGCTTACGCATTCGACAAGGTCGAGAACTGTAACAACTACGGATTTATCGATGTAGACGGCTCGTTCGGCCCCGGCTATACGAATTATGTAGGTGGTGGTAATGTGGAAGATGGCGGTACATTTATCGCAGGTGTTGTTTCACAGGTTGGTGCATTCGACGACACCGTAGCAACACACACCTTCACAAATTGCCACAACTACGGCGAGATGGATATCGACCTCCCGATCACTTCGGCTGGCACCACTCACAAGAACTACCACTATGTAGGTGGCGTTGTAGCATATTGCAACACTGCGGCAACCAACCTTACTAATAACGCAGCAATCAATGTCTACACCGAGGGCTCGGAGAACTATCTCGGTGGCGTTGTAGGTTATACCGATTGTAGCGCTACTACCCTGACCAACAATGGCGATATCACCTACTATATTAAGCGTACGGGGGGTGCTCAAATCAATAGCGCAAACCAGCTCTATGGCGGTGTATTGGGCTACAACTCAGGCGACAAGATGACCTCGCTGACCAACAACAACCCCGTATCGGTTACCATTGACAATACCAACCAGAAGCTCCGCATCGGTGGTGTTGCAGGTTCGATTGGCAATGCTGAGGGTGTCTACAACAACGCTGCAGTCAGCGTTACCGATAAGGTTTCGCACGCTAAGGAGATCGACCTCGGCGGTGTTGCAGGCGCTTCTACTGCAGGCGCTCTCAACACAATCTACAATAAGGGTAAGGTAACCTACGATGGTCAGGCATCGACCGGAACAGTCTATACAGCAGGAGCTATCGGCTACTCGGCTTCGACTTCGATAACTTCTTGCTACAACGAGCAGCCCGTATTGGCAAAGGCAACTGAGTTCGGTTCGCTCTACGTGGCAGGTGTTTGCGGTTCGGCAGGTGGCTCGATGGAGAATGTCAATAACTCGAACAACTCGAGCGAGGCTTACTCTGTAAAGGTTGACGCTCCGACAGTTAAGACCCTCTATCTTGCAGGTGTGACTGGAGCTACCCGTTCGGCTACAACCTATACAAATGTAGATAACGCTGGCGCACTCTACGCTGCAGCAGGTGCTACACTCTACTACGCAGGTATCACAGGCCATGTTGGCGGTAAGGTTACATTCACCAATTGCGACAACAGTGGCGCTATGACCTTCGCAGCAAGCGAACTTGCAGCTACCGAGCTTAATATGGCAGGTATCTGCGCTCGTCCCTATGCAAAGTCTGTATTCGACACTTGTACAAACAGCGGAGCAATGTCACTGACTGCTAAAAGTTGTGCATCAAAGGCTTGCTACCTCGGTGGTATCGGTGCTCAGACCAGCAATGCAACTTCGGCCGGTAATGGCTACGATGTGGTAGATTGTACCGTAAGTGGCAATATCACTGTAGACTGCCCCGCAACGTGGTATATCGGTGGTGCAGCAGCATTCGGTGCCGTATGGTCGTCTACAACGTCGAATCATCGTACCTTGAGCGGCAATACCGTAACAAGCGATATTACCCTCTCGTCTACTACTACCGAGCACCATATCGGCGGTATCGTGGGTTACTCTGGTGTTTACGTTGATATAGACGACAACTCTTACAGCGGAACTATCACAGCCGCTGCAGGTGGCGCATCGAAGCTCAATAACATCGGTGGTATCGCCGGTACGTTGGTAATCAAGCAGACCGGATCGTCTCAGCAGAATGCAACCTTTGCACTCAGCGGCAACACAGTTGAGGCAAATATCACTTGCGATGCAACAAGCTATGCAGGTTTGATGTATGGTGCTATCAACAACAGCGGTACAAAGAATACCTCGACACTCACTTGCGAGTTCGGTGCTGGCAACAAGGTAAAGAGCAGCTCGATTAACGGCACTGCAATCACTGCCGATAACTACAAGCAATATCTCTACAGTGCATACGACGGCTCGAGCCTCTACACTCTCACCGTAACAGGCGCAGATGGTGTTGCATTCGAGTAGTTACAACCGTTATAAAAGAGTTTTTAGATGAGATTTCTTAGAATGTCGATTTTGAAGGTTATGGCTGTTTGCGCAGCCATAGCCTTCGCTATCGGTTGTGATACTGAAGGCATTACAAACAAATCGGATTTCGAGCCGAGAGTTGTAATTGAGGATATAACCGAGACTACTGCAAAGATCAAGGTCACGCACAACGGCGAAAAGGGCGACTCGTGGTACGCTCTACTGACAGAGGATATCGATAGCGAGCTGAGCGAATTGGTCAATACGGCTATCAAGAAGTATCTGCTGGGCGAAGGCCACGAAAACCTCCACTCGAGCAATCGCTATGTTGAAGTGGTCGAGGATCTTACTCCCGGAACAGATTACCGATATATCGTATTTGGTATGAGCGCCGAAGGCAAGCGCTATGGCCAGGTCGTAGAGCAGAGTTTCAAGACTCTCAACTACGGCAATGTCAATACCGACGAGATGGAGTACAACAACTCGTGGTTGGTGCAGTACACCGGTGCCGGAGCCCTCTATGAGCAAGCGTATGACCATATCGTATCGGTACTGAGCAACGATAAGAATCCCTATGCAATCACGGTTGTCGAGGCCGATAAATACAACCCAGAGGGATTGATGGAGTTGGCCATCGACTTGCGTGATGCGATGCGCGAGTACATCGAATACTACAATTCGAGCTACGGCACCAATTACACCTTTGCAGATCTGCTCTACACAGGCAACGCCTCAGATGCGTTTGATCTGGATACAGGCAAGTATCGCGCAATAGTTTTGGGATATAATCACGCCGGAGATGTAAGCGGACTCTACGCCATATCTGAAGTCTTCGAGGTGCAGGCTCCCGTCGCTTCCGAGGCCTATAATTCGTGGCTCGGAACCTGGACAATCACGGGTTTCAACAATGTCGAGAGTATCATCAATCTCTCGGCTGGCAAGCCAAATAAGAACTGCTATATGACAGGTTGGGAGAAGATCGACAAGTGGCCCGTGAGAGTAGACTACGACCCGTCGCTTGACGCGCTGTTCTTCAGTTCACAACTCATCTCGGAAGATACTCAGATTACCGAGACCCAGCGTGGTGCTCTCTACCTCTTCGGTGGAGATGAGGATGGCTACTACTACTCAAATGACGAGGGTGACTACGAGATCGCCATTGCAGGTATCCTCGACGACGGAGCACGAGCTATCGTGCGCTATGGAGTCAATATGCCGAATTATCCCAAGTTTGTACAGATGTTCTATATGGCCAAGATCGACGGTAAGTTCTACTCATTGACCCCCGAGGCTGAGATTCCGACATTTATCTCGATGATGACCGCAGGAGCTCGTCCGAAGTCGCTCGCAAGGGTCGGTGACAGCAGCGTATGTCACAAGTTCACGAAACTGACGCCGAAGAGCTTTGGCCGCAAGTTCACTCTTACGCCGATTCCCGACGAGCGTATTAAGTAGGCAAGTGCCGAAAAAGCTAAGAGTTGTGACCAATCTCGCGATAAGCCCGATTGGTCACAACTTTTTTTTCATAGCAGCAATACCCCACTTCAACCCATATTTCCTACGGAGTAGACCGTAAAGAGCGATTTGTCAGCCGAGAAGAGAGTGTAGAGTGCGGAGAATTCACTATTTTTGC
>JAGBVQ010000094.1 GCA_017630245.1 Alistipes sp.
AACGCTAAATACTTCAAACTCACCAATGATGGAGGTGGCGTGGTCTACCTCGCGGAGATTCGCATTACCTACCTCAAGAGTGGCAGCAACCCCGGAGGTGGTTCGGGTAACCAAGGTGGTAATGAGGGTGGCTCTGGTGACGACGGCGGTAACGAAGGTGGCTCAGGCAATGAAGGTGGCAACGAGGGCAGTGGAACAACACCCAATCCTAATCCCACACCGGGCGGAGTCTATCGCTCGGGCTGGGCGGAGCTTCCGGTGGAGACCGAGAACCCCGACTACTACTATGCTCATCACCTCTGCGCCGGAGGAGAGCAGAATGCACAAAAAAATGGCAAGGCTCGAAACTATACCGTATGTTTCAGTGCGACGCACCACTGCCCCGTGTGGGTGGCAGCTCCGCGTCATAAGTCTTATGAGAGTGGTGCGGACCGTACCGATGCCTACAAAGCCGACCCCGACATCCCTGCAAGTATTCAGTATAACAGCAAATCTACGGGTGGTGGCTGCAACAAGGGCCATATGCTTGGCTCGGCCGAGCGCTTGAGCTCCTCGGCAACCAACCGCCAGGTCTTCTACTACTCCAACATTGCACCTCAGTATTCGGACTCGTTCAATACCGGTGGTGGCGCGTGGAACAATCTTGAGGACTACGTTGATGATTTGGTATGTGCCGATACGCTCTATGTGGTTATAGGTTGCCACTTCGAGAAGTTCTCGGATAAGCGAGGAAATACCGCTACGCCTGCAAAGATCTCGTTCGGAGGTCGTAGCGATGTATCGCGCCCAACGATGTTCTACTACGCTCTGCTGCGCACCAAGGGTGGTAGCACCAAGAAGTCGGTTTGGAACTGTTCGGCTGATGAGCTGCAGTGCGCAGCCTTCGTGAAGTGCCACGAGGCGCCCAAGGGATCAAAGGTAACCTCGCAGGATATGATGTCGATTTCCGATCTCGAAAAGTTGGTCGGTGTGACCCTCTTCCCCAATGTGCCCAACGCCCCGAAGACGACCTATAAGGCTTCGGATTGGGGACTCTAAGTTTTGATTGCAGGTCTCGCGATTTAAGGATTAAAAATTGACGAAAAATGTACCCCTGGGGCGATGAAAGACCTTTTAACTCCTATGCGGGTTATTTCCGTCGCATCTTTGGCGGAAGGGTGCAGAAGGTTACGGTAAATGCAGGTTTCAGCTGCCCCAATCGTGACGGAAAGGTCGGTACGGGTGGTTGTACATTCTGCAATAATGGAGCCTTCACACCCTCGTACTGCCAACCCTCGAAGAGCGTGACGCAGCAGATCGAGGAGGGTATAGAGTTCCACCGTAACCGCTATCGTACTGCTTCGCGCTACCTGGCCTATTTCCAGTCATTCTCAAATACTTACGCACCGCTCGACCATCTGCGTGCGCTCTATGATGAGGCATTGGCGCACCCCGAGGTGGCGGGTATTGTTGTGGGCACACGCCCCGACTGTGTCGATGAGCAGAAGCTCGACTACTTCGCTGAACTTACACACCAGAGGGGTAAATATGTGGCTATTGAGTATGGTATCGAGTCGGTGAACGACCGCACCCTGCAGGCTATCAACCGTGGCCACGACTTTGCCACGGCTCGCCGAGCTGTCGAGATGACAGCCGAGAGGGGTCTGCACGTCGGAGCGCACTTTATTCTTGGATTGCCCGGGGAGAGCGACCAGGAGCTGATTGCGCAGACCGAGATTATCAACTCGCTGCCGCTGACCACCATAAAATTCCACCAGCTACAAGTATTTGCCGGCACCGCTATGGCCGAAGAGTATGACCGCAACCCCGAGAAGTTTCGCTTTTGGGAGGTGGAGGAGTATATCGACCTATTTATCGAGATACTGCGTCGTCTGCGAGCGGATATTGTTGTCGAGCGCTTTGCCAGTGAGGCTCCGCCACGCTATCACTATGGTCGTAATTGGGGACTGATCCGCAACGAGACTCTGCTGGCGATGTTCGAAAAGAGACTTCGTGAGCGCAATGCATATCAGGGCGAACTCTGCAGATAGCCCCGTGTAGTAATATTAAAAAAAGGTGTCCAACCGAATTCGGGTTGGACACCTTCTGTTTTCGTATATCGCTCCGTACTACTTCGTACGCATAACTCTTGAAGATGCGGTAGCAGCAGGCTGGATAAGTGCTGCCGAGCTGAAGCGACGCAGTGCGCTGTGAGCTGCGCGGCGATTTGCGCGGCTACGAACCGATGCCTGTGTAGCCTCTACCTCGCCCTCAGCGATGGTCATTGCACCCTCGTACGAGCCACTAACCTTGTTGCCGAGAATATCCGACAAGTTGATATTTACGCCATAGTTAGAACCACTCTTCTTCTCGATCGAGAAGTTGCCTGAAGCGATAAGAGCAAATGACTCTACATTCTCCGAAGCATTGAGCTTAACGTAGTATGTGGGAAGTATCATATCGTTTTCGATAGCTCCGCTGAATGCGGTATAAGCATCTCCGGCGTTACCCTTGATTGTGAAGGTTCCCTCGGGAGAGTTTACGCCCAAAGTTGTGAAGAACTCCGAATATATATACTCAAATCCCGTCTTGTCGAAGAAGCCGATCTCCCAGTTGTTGGTGCCGATATCGTAGTAATCGCCATAGTAGTAAGCCTCAATGCTTGCGATGTTGAGAGTAACATCGCCGGTCAGTGTTGTGGTTGCAGAGTCGCCACTACCGCTGCCACTGCCCGAGCCATAGGTGAAGGTGTGCTGGGTGAGGGCGGTTGTGGGAGTACCCTCGTAGCCGAATACATATACGGTGAACGAATCGCCTGCAGTGAGAAGAGTTGTGTAGTCAAACGAGCTAACGCCTACAGCCAGATAATAGTCGAGGTAGCCCTCGCTGTCGTAGTACGAAATCAGGTCGTTCATAATGTAGTCATCGCTCTGACCCTCATACAGATCGCTCGGCTCAACGCTCCAGAAGTAGGTGTCGTTGTTGCTCGGAGTCACGGTGATGACACCGCCGTTTACGCTAACCTCGAATGTGTTGTTCGACATCTTCACCGCCTCGGTTGTAAACTCCTTGAGTGAGAGTTTCGAGGTCGGGTTGAGCTTCGAGTCGATTGCGAAGGCAAAGATGTAGTAATCGGTATCGGGGCGGAGCTCGTTGCTAAATGTGTGGTCCGTTTCGCCCACCGAGAGAGCCGAGAAGAGTGCGCCTCCCGAAGATGAGACATATTCGCGGAGGTTAGTCATTGTCTTCTTCATAAAATCGTCATCGCTCTTGTAGGCTTCGTAAGTCGATTTTTCGACCTTATCGAAGTAGTAGAGCACGGTCTTATCGCTCGGCACTACATTGACAGTAGCTCCCGATGTGGTTACATCGCTGATGGTGATATCGAATGTAACGTCGTCTTCTCCGAGAATAATACCGCTCGGCACTTCGCAGGCTGCGAAGAGGAGTGAAAATACGACTGCGAGAGTCGCAAGTAGACTTCTGAATTTCATAGATATTACGGTTTAATTACAAATTAAGTGGCAAAGATATGTATAATTTTGGAAAAAGGGGTTTCCTTGGGCAAAAAAGAGCAATTAGAGTTGGTTGTGGGAGGGTCGGAGGTCAGTTGCTTAATTCGGAAAAAAGTTCTATATTTGTCGCTCCAAACAGAGGAGAGGTGCAGGAGTGGTTGAACTGGCCCGCCTGGAAAGCGAGTAAACGTCAAAAACGTTTCAGGGGTTCGAATCCCCTTCTCTCCGCAAAAAGGGATTTATAGCAGGGCTTCGATGAAAATCGAAGCCTTTTTTATTGCTGAGAGTTGAGCCAAGCTTGCTTGAGCGAAAACTTGCAGCAATAAAAAAAGGTTCTTTATAGAACCCTGCTATAAATCAAATTTTGCAAGGGCCCCCGCGGCGAGCGGAGGGGATGGGCGTCGCGGAGCGAACGTTTGTTCGCGTAGTAGCCAATTCCCAGCCCTTGCAAAATCCTTTTTGCGGGAGAAG
>JAGBVQ010000095.1 GCA_017630245.1 Alistipes sp.
CTCAGGAGCTTCAAATAGCGACGCTCGTGCTCAGCCTCAACCTTAGCGATATTGCGGAATGTGCGTGCGATCTCGGGGAAGCCCTCCTCATCAGCAACATTTGCGAACTCGGGATAGAGTACGTCCCACTCCTCGTTCTCGCCCATAGCTGCAGCCTTCAAGTTCTCGATAGTTGTACCGATGCGGCCTGCGGGGTATGTTGCAGTGATCTCAACATCGCCACCCTCCAAATACTTGAAGAAACGCTTTGCGTGCTCTTTCTCCTGCTCGGCAGTCTCAGTGAATACACCCGAAATCTGCTCGTAGCCCTCCTTCTTAGCCACACTCGCAAAGAAAGTGTAACGATTACGAGCCTGGCTCTCGCCAGCAAATGCCTTCAGAAGATTCTTCTCAGTCAAAGTTCCTTTTACGCTTTTCATAGTTCTGTTCTGTGTTAAGTTATTGTATTTTCTTGTTTTTCTGTTTCGCTATGCAAATATAAGTCAAAAATCGCAAAATTGTATCACTCGGCCAATTCTCATTTTTTATAGTACCATAAGCTATACTTATAGTGGCTTCAATCCCTCGACAAAGAGGCGTTCTGTGTCATACATAAACTGCTCATAATCCGCTCGTTGCTGACCTTTACCTATCATCTTTGCAGCCACCTCTGGCGGCAATATCCTGTAACCCGGCACGCTGACCCACACGGGTGTCACGCAGAGCGAATATCGAAGAGAGCCATCACTCCTCTTCTCGACCTCTACCTCGGCCATAATTCCGCCATCGCAGTAGCGTTTGCGCTGATTCGAGACAAAGTTTCCGAGTGAGTAGATCGTAACCGACTCTCCGTCGGTGAGCGCAGGCTGCACAACGTGAGGGTGCGAACCGACAAGGATATCAACTCCATGACGATGCATAAACTCTGCCAAAGCTCTCTGTTCACGCGAAGGTTGGCGACGATACTCCTCGCCCCAATGCAGGCACGCAACCAGGCAATCGGCATCCACACGGGCACGAGCCAAATCCTCGGCCATACGCAACGTATCGATCATATTTACTCGACAATCTGACGGCACGGGTATTCCGTTTGTTCCGTATGTGTAATTCACCAGAGCAAAGCGTATGCCACCACGCTCAAAGCGAAGAATAGAGTTTTTGTCGTAATCCTCCTGATCGGCAAAGGCGCCCGTATGAGCTACGCCAAGTCGGTTGAGAGCGGCCACACTCGAGCGAATACCCCTTGCTCCTCGGTCGCAGCAGTGGTTATTAGCCAGCAGGGCCACATCCATACCCGCCCAAGCCAACGCCTCGGCATACTCCGCAGGCGAAGAGAAGGTGGGGTAGCCCGAGTATTGTGAATTTGCAGAGATTGTCGTTTCGAGATTAACCACAGCAATATCCGCACGATCGAAGTATGGCTTCACAGCCGCAAAGGAGCTCTTAAAATCGAGCAAACCATTGACCCTATATGCAGCAGTGATCTGTGGCGAGTGACACATTGCATCGCCCGCAAAGAGCAACCTTACACGCTGCGTGGATGGGGTAGTCGGCAGCGAGGATTGCTCTCGATCGGCCAAGAGCATCTGCTCCTCATCGCCCAGATGGTCACACACAGAACCACAACCCGCATCTCCACACGAGACGAGCAACGCCACAGCGCACCATACCATATATATAATATTACGACGCATCACTCACAAAGTTAATAAACTATTCCGAAATCTCAGCATATAAATCCTCATAAATAACGATTGCAACACACTCTTTTACATTGTATCTTTGCAGAAAAAGAACTTTTATAACAGATTTAATATATGGAATTACACTTCACAGGTATCATTATCGGCGTGGCCACATTTTTTATTATAGGGCTCTTTCACCCTCTGGTAATCAAGGGAGAGTACTACTTCGGAGTCAAATGTTGGTGGGTATTCCTGCTCTCGGGTATAGTTTCAGTGGCGGCATCGATATGCGTGGCAGATGTTTTATGGTCGACACTCTTGGCCGTATTCGGAGCCTCCTCGTTCTGGAGCATAGGCGAGCTCTTCGAGCAGCGCAAAAGGGTAGAGAGGGGTTGGTTTCCGAAGCGAGAGAAGAAAAACAAAAGAGGTTAAAGCGAATACTTTAACCTCTTTATCTTTCAGATTATCGACTTCCAATCTTCCTACTCCTTAATGCATCGCACCTGCATTGCATTTCCGCGCTTCTGGTCGGTAACGGCCTTGTAGCCATTCACCGTTGCACGGCTCGTATTCAGGTCAAAATGCATAGCCGACGAGGTTGCTGCAGCCGAGCCTACACCCGAAGTCCAATAGTAGCCAATCCACGGTTTGGGGGTATAGGGATACTCATCACGATAGTTCACATTAGAAATCACACCGGTAAGGTAGTTGCGGTAGCCGCTGGCGTGGAAGAAACTCTTTGCGCCATTAGCCTTATCCTCCAGCACCCATCCATACAGCTTCTCGGCAACATCGAGCGAGAGTGCATCATCTGCAGCCGAGATATCCAACACCTCAAATGTGCTCTTCGTCGGTACTCTCCAGCCGTGCGGACAGGGGTCATACATCGACTTCTCGGTTGCACTCCACAGATCGTTGCGGTGGTTCTTATAGAGCCAATCACCCTGATTCTCCTCATTCGACGAGAGGAAGGTCATCGGATGCTTCACGGCATAGTCGATAGTTCCCGTTTTAGAATTCGACTCCTTAACCGTTACATATACATAGTCCTGCGAGTGGTTATACACCGTCTCGTCGAGATTCATTGCACAGTCGTAGTACTCGGGGCGGAGGAATGGATCCTTGCGACCCCACTGGTAGTAGAGGCCATATCCACGCCAGATATCTGCCGCAACAGTCGAGCCATTAGGATTCTCCCAAGCGCCAAGGTTGAAAGCCATAAGCGTCTGACCATTCGAGAGTTCAACTCCCGCATAAGGATCCTTATCAGCCACCAACCACAGGTGCCAGCTCCAGAGAATCGTTCCCGCCTTATCGTAGGCCGCCAACACCATATT
Organism: Alistipes sp.; assembly: GCA_017630245.1. Taxonomy (GTDB): domain Bacteria; phylum Bacteroidota; class Bacteroidia; order Bacteroidales; family Rikenellaceae; genus Alistipes. The sequence continues at coordinate 3,002 of JAGBVQ010000095.1, forward strand.
TCCGCGAGGAGCTGTTGTCAACTCTTTGCCATTCTCATCCTCGGCACGACCAACGTAGAACGACGCATAGCCATCACTCTCGAGGTTGAGATAGCTGATATCCTCGTCATCCTCTGCCCAAAGAATCTTCACTTCCGAGGTCGGAATACTCTCCGACGAGTTACCCTTAACGCTGGCATTAAAGCGATATTTCACATTAGGCTGAGAGATAACGTAGCAGTTCGACTGCGTGTCATTTGCGCTCAAATCGACCACATCATCCACAATGTAGCCATAGATAATCGCACCCTCCGAGTCGCCGCCCTTGGCCACGGCAACGACGTGAATCGAGCCTACGGTCTGAGCCCCCTCGGCGCTCTCGCTATCGGGAGCTGTGATGATAAGCGTGCGCGAAGCCTTATCGACCTCGGCCTTCCAGCCTCCGGTGATGGTTCCTACAGTGATAGACTCAGCGTTGCGATAGGTAAACTTCAGCGATGCGCTCTCGCCCCAATCGCTCACAAAGACTGCTCCCACGGGGAAGTCAAGCTCGCAGACATCCTTACTCTTACACGACACAAAAACGGTTGCCACCAACACAAGCAGCAGCACTGCAATATTTCTTAAAGCCTTAATCATAATTCTACTTTCGGATAACAAAATCTTTGCAAAGATATAAAAACCAACAAAAAAAAGCGAGTGGTTAGGCAAAATATTTGCGCACATACGCGCTCGCGGTGCAAAATCAACGAGCCGAGGCTCGGTTTTATTGCCAATCCCTCAAAAATCGCTCTTATACCGTCCGAAAAGTCGCAGATTATTTTGAATATACGGGATTTTTACTATCTTTACACTGCCGATTGGAGGATTAGGGTCCTAACCAACCCTCGAACCGACAAGAGAGGCTGATTTTACCATAAACTACAAACTGTTTTAAAACCAACCTTTACTCGATGAAAAAGATTCTATCGTTCTCTGCCGTGCTGATTCTTGGACTTATTGCGTCGCAGATTCTGCCATCCGTTTTTGGGGCTAACTACGAGGCATTCCGCACGGTCACAAACACGCTGCTCTATATCTGCCTATCGTTCATTATGATCAACGTAGGCCGCGAATTTGAGCTTGACAAGAGCAAGTGGCGCTCCTATGCCGGCGACTACTTTATCGCTATGGCTACGGCGGCAATGCCGTGGTTGCTCATTGCGCTCTATTACGTTCTGGTGTTGTTGCCACCCGACTTGTGGAGCAATGGCGAGGCGTGGAAAGAGAATCTGCTCCTGAGTCGTTTTGCAGCACCCACCTCGGCGGGTATTCTCTTTACGATGTTGGCAGCACTGAAACTGAGCGATACGTGGATGTACCGCAAGATTCAGGTGCTGGCTATCTTCGACGATCTGGACACTATTATTCTGATGATTCCCCTGCAGATTATGATGATCGGAATGCGTTGGCAACTATTTGCCATCATCCTGATTGTCATCATATTACTGTGGCTCGGATGGAAGAAGCTCGACACCTACACAATGCCACAGGGATGGCAGTATATCCTCTTCTATGCGGTGGTGATATTCGGACTCACTCACGGCATCTACCTCGCAACCACACACCTCTTCGGTCACGACGGAGGCATCCATATCGAGGTGTTGCTGCCCGCCTTTGTCTGGGGTATGATCCTCAAGACCAAGCACAGCGAGTCGAAGCACGAACACCACGCAGCTGACACGATCTCGGTACTCTTTATGTTCCTTGTGGGATTGAGTATGCCGCTCTTCGTCGGCCTGGATAGCACAACTGTAGCCAATGCCGAGTCGATTACTGCATCGCAACCGATGATGTCGTGGGGCGAGATTGCATTGCACGTTCTGGCTGTATCGCTGCTATCGAATATCGGAAAGCTGTTCCCGATGCTCTTCTACCGCGACCACAAGTTGGTTGAGCGTCTGGCTCTTTCGATTGGTATGTTCACACGCGGAGAGGTGGGCGCAGGTGTCATCTTCATCGCCCTTGGTTATAACCTCGGAGGACCGGCTCTGATCATCTCGGTGCTGACGTTGGCACTGAACCTTGTCCTGACCGGAATCTTCGTTATATGGGTCAAAAAACTCGCTCTGAAGGCATATCAACCCGCAGAGGGGTAGAGCTACACAACCGCTATTAACACAGAATAACCGAGGGTTTCCTCGGTTATTTTTTGTTGAGCAGACGTGACCTTCAATCCGAAAACTTATCCACTAAATACTATACAAACAAAAAAGCGACAGATAACTCTGTCGCCCTCGTTCAAGTTCCGTGATCCCGCTGGGGCTCGAACCCAGGACCCCAACATTAAAAGTGTTGTGCTCTACCTGCTGAGCTACGAGATCAACGCCAAATTGTACGGACTAATCCGTTTTGGTGGTGCAAAAGTATAATATTTTTTTGTTTCTACAAAACTATGGGGCGTATTTTTTGAGTTTACCTCCAATAAAGCCACCCAGCCCCACAAAAAAAACACCTCCCCGATCACTCGGAGAGGTGCTGTAGAAGTGACGAGCGAGCAATTAAGCCGCTACTTGTCGCTTATCTGGATTAGTTACCCTTCTTACGGCAACGTACGGGATAAGCCTGTGCGTTGGTCATCTTCTTGGTATTCCAACCCGAAGGAGAACCGATAGCCTTACCAGAATTACCGCTACCACCAAACTGGTTGTTAGCAGCATAGTACTCATACAACTCCTGGTCATCGTGAGTAAATGTCCACGAAGACTTACCATTGGTGTTGGTGTTATAGGTATAGAGGTAACCCATATTCGCGTACGAACCGACAGTCTTACAAACAGTCTGGTTACGGTTCGAGCAAGTCGGAGTGTAGAGAACGCGAGCGTCACCGGCAGCATTCTTACACCCTGTGCGGTACATACCGTAGAACTTGTAACCGGTAGTTCCGCTGTGTACATCGCTATTCTCGGGGTTACGAACATAACCACACATTGTGGCTGCATTTGCTTGAGCAGCTGCGTGGTAGTGGTAGAAACCACTGGTATTCTCGATGAGGTAACCTGCAGGACATGGGTCGTGAGTAGTCTTAACCGAAAGATTTGTTGCTACGTGAGTTGCACCACCCCAGAGGCAATACTCACCCTCGTGATCCATCTTGAAGTCGCCCGATGCACCGGTGTGGTTCAAGAGCGGAGTAAGACACCAAGTGTGGTTACCGATGTAGTACATATACGAAAGGTTGTACGATGCAGCAGTACGGAACTGACCATTATCATCAACAGATACCTCGCCACAAGCGGACGAAGCAGTCCAATACTGGCAGTACTGGTGGAAACCGTACTGAACACCAACACGGGTATTCGAACGATCATCCTTAGTCTCGTTTGCAGCAGCATCAAGATTCTTGATACGCGGATAAGGAATCATATTCTGGTACTGGTAGTAAAGACCACAACCATCGTTTGCATCCTGAGCCGAAACCGAGCCGTTCATCATATAAGGCATATCGGTTGTAGACCAACCTCTTGTAGCACGCTCGTCCTCGAAAGTAGTAGTCGGGTGCCAAGTTGCGCCCATTACACGGTCAGTAAGAACGTAAGTATTCTGCGGATCATCACCACCGGGGATGTGGATATCCTCTACCGGATCAGTACACCAGAGCAACCACGACCAAACGATAGTCTTGCCGCTAAAGTCGTGCTTCGAGAGAGCTACCAATGCGTTACCCTCCTTACCATTCGACTTGAACGAGATTGTGTTGGTCTCGGGGTTGTAGTGGAAGTTGTTGAACATACCAGCCTCCTCAGCCCAAACGATCTCGGCAGTAACACCACCCTTAAGCTCGCAACCGTCGCAAAGAGTAGCCTTGAACGAGTACTCACCTGCAGTGGGAGGAACGATATAGGTGTTAGCAAAGTCCATCTTCGGGTCGCCGCTTACGCCACTGAGTGAAGTGGGAGCTGCGGGAGTGTGCGAATCAACATTGATTGCAGCAGCCGATACGGGCTTAACCTCCGAGAGAGCGATAGTGTGGGGATTCTCAGCGTAGATAGTAGTTGCACCCTTGTCAGTCTCAACAACCAATGCCATATTATTATAGGTATTAGCCGGAACGGGCAGGTAAACTACGGGCGAAGTTGCCAAATCAACGGGAGTCGAGAATGCAACCTTCACATAAGCGCGAGCTGTGTTATCCTCAGCCATCATAATTGCAGGAGTTGCAGCGTTGAGCGAAAGCGAAGCCTCACGTGAGAGGGGGTTGAAGCCATTGAAGATCTCACTCTTAACGGTTACCGACTTAAGCGAGCCTGTACCTGTCAAGGGAACTGCAACATAACCCATAAGGTTCTTGAACGAAGTGAACTTACCTGAAACCTTACCGATCATCGGGTTGTAGTCGAAGATCTCTGCGGGAGCAGCTACGGTGTAGGTGTCGGGCAGATTGATTGCAGTGTTACCACTATTTACGGCAGAAGCCAAAGTAGCGGGGTAGAACATATAAGCAGCATTCGCGGGAACGAGTGCGGTGTTCTCCTCGATATTTACGGTGTAAACCTCAGTGTCAAGAGCCATCTTACCGCTATCATCTTTCAAAACAACAGCAACCTGGTCGCCCTCACTCCAAGTAAGTTTACCCTCAGCGTCACGGCCAACACGACTCTGCTCGATATCGAGAGTAACCTCGACGAGCTCACCACGTACGATGCCGTTCTCGATATTGATATCGGTATCGATATCCTGCGTACAGCCAACAGTCATCATTGCTGCAGCCGCAAGTGCAAAAATTGAAAACTTTCTCATAGTTATTTTAAGTTTTTGTTTTAGATCTTGGTCACTTAAAGCCCGCAAGGCACTATTAAATGCCTCACAGGCCTATTTATCGAATTAGAACGAACCGTCAGCAGTACCGTTGGTCAGATCCTCCAGCTGGCTACCGCTCTGAAGACCCGAAACCTTGATAGTGTATGTGCCGGGAGTGATGTCGTAGACAAAGCTCGGGCCCTCCATCTTCCAACCACGACGCTCGCCAACCTCAAGTGTGAAGGTATCCTTCTTGTCGGTCGAGTAGAGCAAGAAACCACCC
>JAGBVQ010000096.1 GCA_017630245.1 Alistipes sp.
AAATACCATACTCGACAACTTGATGAATAATATTTTGGGGCGCATAGCCTATAGCAAAATAGATATTGCTGTTCCTGTACTATTAAATCAATCTCATAAAGGTGCACAGACTAATATATGGTCAGATGAACTATGCTGGATATCAATCGGTAACGAAGATTTGTCGGCCGACATGATCTATTCTATTTTAGAAGAACTATTGCATATAGCCCAACTTTGTGAATATGGATATGATATATTTCGATCTGCAAAATTGAATTTTGAATTTGAGGCAAAAATAATAATTCTTCAAGAAATCTGCGGAACTGATGACGGAGTGTATAATCAGCACTTAGATGAAACAGGGATGTTTTCACATTCATTACACGCTCTTGCGCAACATTATTTTTTAGTAGGATACGGAGAACTTGGCGATCAAAGTTTTGATGAGCGATATCAAGAGTCTGTAGACGGAATAAGAAATACGGATTCGGACTATGCGAATGAAGATATGTATCCCGAAAATCCAAATCATAGAAATTTTAACACATTTCACGAGGATTATCAGAATAGTAAATAACATTTAATACTAAAAGATTATGAAAAGATTATTTTCTTTAATAGTAGCACTTATGTTTATTATACATACCTCTGCCGCTCAAGAGTTATATCAATACACAAAAGATTCTGTGATAACTACAAGTTTGGGAAGTATATACGTCATAAATAAGTATAGCACAAGTATACGTTATTCTAAGGCTGTCCCTGCCTATGAACCTTATGAACCTTCAACGTGTACGGATCCGACGATTAAACGAAATCAATATGGAGAGTGGATTTTAGATAAAACAAGGTTTAGAAAAATCTCACAGTCATCAATTCTTAATATAGTAAGATTATGTTTTGCTCAATATCGGACATTGTTAAAATCTGCATTTGACGGCAAGGGACAAATTTGGATTACAATTCGCACTGGATCCACTGGCGTTTTCAAAAATGCGGAAGTAGAGATTTGGGCTGAGCCATCCGTTTACCGTCAAATTCCACCGACTGTATTGTGTAACTTGCTGAATAGTATAGATAATTTGCAGTTTGGTATCCCTGCTGAATATCAATGTGTTTCGGATCACTACTTCCGCTATTCGGTATTCTTTAAGGATTTGTAATAGAGCATCTTGTAACTAAAATGAGAGTGCCCAATAAGTTGTTGGGCACCCTCTTATTATTCTGCGACCAAAGCTACATCTTTACAATAAAATATCCGGCTCCGCTGCGACGTGCGGCTTCGATACCCACCTCCGAGTCCTCGAAGATCAGGGTCTCGGCAGGGGATACGCCCTCAATCTCCATAGCCTTGAGAAAGCAATCGGGCGAGGGTTTCGAGTGCTCGACAGCCTCACTCGTAAGAATGCCGTCAAAGCCATCTTCGATACCCAAGTAGCGCATTGCATTGGTCACATTCTCTCGGTGGCCGGTCGAAACAACCCACGCCTTACCGCCCTGTGCACGGAAATCCTGCACGAAATCCCACAACGGTTGGTTGAGTTTCAGCGTATCGAAATGGGTGGGGTAGAGTTCGATCTTTCGGCGGCGGATACGCTCGATATCCTCCTCGCGAGTAAAGCCTATATCACGCAAAAACTCAGGACAACGCAGACCAAAATACTTCTGCATATAGAGCTCCTCCGAGAGGGTATATCCCTCCTCGGCCAGGGCGTCTACATATCCGAGCGTATTGGCGCGACGTGTGTCGGCAAGTGTGCCGTCAAAGTCGAGGAGAAGGAGTTTTATCTGCATTGTTTGTGGTTGTAAATCTGGTTAGTCAAATGATTGCATACCCGATTGAGATATGCGTATAATGCGCTGATACTCTTCGGGTGAGAGCTCCATAAAGAAGTAGTGGATTGGATCGACTCTCATACCGTTGTAGCGCACTTCGTAGTGCAGGTGAGGGGCCAGCGAAAGACCCGAGTTTCCCGACAGAGCGATGATATCTCCACGACGTACCCTCTGTCCACGACGCACCTTCGCATCCGAGAGGTGGCTGTATTGGGTCTGGTAACCGTTGTGGTGGTCGATTACGATGCTCTGTCCGTGGGTCGAATTACGACCTGAAACACTCTGGACAATGCCGTCAGCCGTAGCAAAAACACGCGATCCTTCGGGAATGGTATAGTCCACGCCCTGATGCGATTGCAGCGTGCGATAGAAGGGGTGCATAAGCGTTCCGTAACCCGCAGTGAGTAGGGTTAAGCGGTTATTTATCACGGGCTGAATCGAGGGGATATTGTTTATGCCTCGGCCCATAATCTCGATGTTGTCCTGTAGGCGCGAGAAGGAGCCTTCGAGTAGGGATAGCTTCAACTCTGCAGCGTCAATTCCCGATTCGAGTTTTTTACTCAATTTGCGATTGGTCAATGTGAGCATCTTCTCCTGCAAGGTGAGGCGTTCCTCCTCGAACTCTGCGTCCAACTCATAGGGGGTAGATTCGAAAAGGATGTTGAAGACGTTGCGGTCGCGCTCGGCAACATTGTCGAGAACCATCTCCAAAGAGTCGTAGCGTGCCGCAAGAAGCTCGTATTGTTCGCGCAGGGCGTCGGTCGAGTGCTTGAGCTGATACTCGGCAGGTGTGTCAAAAAATATCGAGAAACCTACATAGTAAAGCACTGCAACTCCCAGCCACACAAGGGCTTTGGTCAATATGCGGATGGTGCGTTGACGTCTTGCGCGCTTGCGGGCTTTGGGGGTTAATATCTCCTTATTATCAGCCATATTTACTCTTCGGTTTCAAGGTCAGAATCCTTCATCTCATCCATCAGACGTCGGTACTCATCGCGTGTCATATTCTTGTTAAAGTAGTTCACCGGATTTACCACCTTGCCCATATAGATTACCTCGTAGTGGAGGTGCGGTCCGGTACTTCCGCCGGTGTTTCCTACGGTTCCGATCAGCTGTCCGCGCTTCACCTTTTGTCCCTCCTGAACAAGGATTTCGTTGAGGTGAGCATAACGGGTCTTATAACCAAATTCGTGGTTGAGCAACACCTGCTTGCCGTAGCCTACGCGACGTCGGCCTATGTCGGTGCTCTCGACTATCGCATCGCCCGAGGCGTAGACGGGAACTCCCTTATCGCAGGCCATATCAACACCTTTATGGAAACGATAGCGCTTGTATATCGGATGAAAACGCATTCCAAAGGAATATAGAGCCTCGAGCTGCAGTCTGTCGATAGGCCAAATTGCCGGAATTGCCGACGAGAGGTTCTCCTTGTTTTTGGCCATTATTTGCAACTCGTCCAACGAGACCGATTCGAGGTAGATCTGCTGCGCCAAAGCATCCATAGCCTGCCAGGTTGAGGTCATAAGAGTTGAGTACTCATCGCCGCTGAGGTGGGCATACTTCGATGCGGGATAAGGCTCGGCTATGACATTCACGCTATCCGAGGAGAAGAGGGCACGATAGACGTGGTTGTCGCGGTGGCGAATCTCGTCAAGACGGCGCTGAGCTACGCGGATCTTGTCGTTGAGTAGTTCGTACTTGAAGACTATCTCGCGATTGCTGCGCAGAATAGCGTAACTCTTCGGGGTGTAGAAGAACTGCGAGAAGATGAAATTGGCGAGCGAGATGAGGATAAATCCTATAAGGATTTTGCGCAAAAGAGTGTAGGTGCGCAGACGGATCGTCACCGCATCACCATCCTCGAGGGTACTCTTCTTTGGTTTTATCCTCTCTTTTTGCATCTTTTGCGGAAAAAACTCCTCGGTTTATGGTGCAAATTTAGCGTAAAATGTGTAATTTTGCAACCCTGTATGGCGACTCTTGTGAAAGGAGTGCCTGCGAAGTAACAACGACAACGAATT
>JAGBVQ010000097.1 GCA_017630245.1 Alistipes sp.
GCTGCACAGTTCGCACAGTACGGTATGCCGTCGGCTCCCGCTGAGATGGTTGAGAACTTCGCAAAGCAGATCCTTGAGAATAAGGAGCAGGCTCAGAAGATCTACGAGAAGCTCTACGAGCAGAAGGTAGTTGAGGCTGTGAAGTCGAAGATTAAGGTTACGGAGAAGAAGGTGTCGGCAGAGGATTTCGCGGCACTCGCAAAGGAGATTTAGTCCTTTCCGTAGAAAAATAGATGCGAAAACTCTGCGGGTGGATTACCTCGCAGAGTTTTTGCTATTAAGAGGACTGTTTTGAAGTTTGCAAAAGGCTCTATGCCGCTTTGAAAAGTTCTCTAAACCACGAAACAAAAAAGAAAGAATATGTCAGAATTTGAAAAATTTGCCAGAGGATATGCGGGATTGAGCTCGCTCACACTCCACGACTATATCTCGACTCAGTCGGCATACGTTTCGCCTACCATTATTGAGGAACGCCAACTTAACGTGGCGACGATGGACGTATTTTCGCGTCTGATGATGGATCGCATCATCTTCCTCGGTGCGCCTATCAATGATGATGTGGCTAATATCATTCAGGCTCAGTTGCTCTTCCTTGAGTCGGTTGATCCCGATAAGGATGTCCAGATTTATGTAAACTCGCCGGGCGGTTCGGTCTCGGCTGGTTTGGGTATCTATGATACTATGCAGCTCGTGAATTGTGATGTTTCGACAATCTGTACCGGTATGGCTGCCTCGATGGGTGCTATTCTGCTTACGGCTGGTGCTGCGGGCAAGCGTTCGGCTCTGCCCCACTCGAGAGTGATGATTCATCAGCCGCTCGGAGGTGTTCAGGGTCAGGCTTCGGATATCGAGATTACGGCTCGTGAGATCGCTCGTACCAAGCGCGAACTTTATGAGATTCTCGCTGCTCACACGGGCGTTGCTATCGAGAAGATCGAGCGCGACGCGGATCGTGACTATTGGCTCACGGCTGCCGAGGCGAAGGAGTATGGTTTGATTGATGAAGTTTTAACCAAAAGAGTGAAGTAACGATGGCGGATAAGAAAAACGGTCGTGGCGGAGGTGGCTCACGCGAAAATGAGTGTTGCGACTTCTGCGGTTCGCGCCGCAACGATGTCGAACTGCTGCTCACCAGTAGCGATCACCGACTCAATATATGTAATAACTGTATCGCCGAGGCTCATAAGATGCTGGTTGCGGGCGGTATAATCAAGGATAATGCACGTCGTACCTCTGCTGCGGGCGGTAGCGCATACAAGGCTCCGCAGACTATGGATGAATTGCTTAAGCCGGTGCAGATTAAGGAGTTCCTCGATCAATATATCATCGGTCAGGATAGCGCGAAGAGATTTATCTCTGTGGCGGTATATAACCACTATAAGCGCCTGATCTGCAGCCGTGAGGGCTTTAAGGATGGGGATATCGAAATCGACAAGTCGAATATCCTGCTCGTGGGCTCTACGGGTACGGGTAAGACTTTGATCGCCAAGACTATCGCTAAACTGTTGAATGTTCCCTTTACCATTGTCGATGCAACGGTGCTGACCGAGGCCGGATATGTGGGAGAGGATGTTGAGAGTATTCTCTCGCGTTTGTTGCAGGTTGCAGATTACGATCTGGAGGCTGCCGAGCGCGGTATTGTCTTTATTGATGAGATTGACAAGATCGCTCGCAAGGGAGATAATCCGAGTATTACCCGCGATGTGTCGGGCGAGGGTGTGCAGCAGGCCCTGCTGAAGATGTTGGAGGGTACGATCGTGAATGTGCCTCCCAAGGGTGGCCGTAAGCATCCCGATCAGGATTTTATCCACGTCAATACCAAGAATATCCTCTTCATTTGTGGCGGTGCTTTTGATGGTATCGAGAAGAATATTGCACGACGTATGAATACCCGTGCTATGGGATATGGCCGTGTGCAGGCTGATGTGGTTGATCGTGGAAATCTGATGCAGTATGTTATGCCGCAGGATGTGCGCTCGTTTGGTCTTATTCCCGAGTTGGTTGGTCGTCTGCCGGTGCTGACCTATATGGAGCCGCTGGGCAAGGAGGCGTTGCGCTCGATTCTCACCGAGCCGAAGAATGCTATCACCAAGCAGTACGAGCGTCTGTTCGATATGGATGGCGTGGAGTTGCGCTTCGAGGATGCGGTGTTGGACTACATTGTAGATAAGGCTGTGGAGTATAAACTCGGTGCGCGAGGTCTGCGTTCGATCTGCGAGGCGATAATGATGGATACGATGTTCGAGGTGCCGACTTCGGGCAGTCGTAAGTTTACGGTGACACTCGACTACGCACAGCGCAAGCTCGAAAAGATAAATTTTGCAGAATTTAAGCAGGTGGTTTAGCTTGATTCGAAAAAAATGCGTATATTTACGAATCCAAAAGGGAAATAAAGTTAAAGATATATTTATATGGTAGCTGACAAATCCAAACTTCTCGCTGCTGCGAATAACATTCGCGCTCTGGCAGCATCAATGGTTGAAAAGGCAAAATCGGGTCACCCCGGCGGTGCGATGGGTGGAGCCGACTTTATCAATGTGCTCTACGCAGAGTATCTGCGTTATGATCCGGAGGATCCTTTCTATCCTTTCCGTGATCGTCTTTTCCTTGATCCGGGTCATATGTCACCGATGCTCTATTCGGTGCTGGCTCTCACGGGTAAATATTCGATGGAGGATTTGGCCTCATTCCGTCAGTGGGGTAGTGTAACCCCGGGCCACCCTGAGGTAGATCTTCTGCACGGAGTGGAGAATACATCGGGTCCGCTTGGTCAGGGTCACGCAATGGGTGTCGGAGCTGCTATTGCCGAGCGATTCTTTGCGGCACGTTTTGGAGAGTGGTTGGAGCATAAGACCTATATTTATATATCTGACGGTGCTGTTCAGGAGGAGATTTCGCAGGGCGTAGGTCGTATCGCCGGAAATCTTGGTCTGCACAACGTGATTATGTACTACGATGCCAATAACGTACAGCTCTCGACTAAGGTTGATGAGGTTGATACCGAGGATGTTGCGATGAAGTATCGCGCGTGGGATTGGCACGTTATCGAGATTGACGGAGGTGATATCGACCAGATCCGCGCTGCGCTCGACGAGGCTAATGCTCAGACCGAGCGTCCGACCCTCATTATCGGTAAGACAGTGATGGGCAAGGGTGCGGTTGCTGCTGATGGCTCGAGCTTCGAGGATAAGGTGTCGACTCACGGACAGCCTCTCTCGGCTGCCGGTGCGGACTTTGCAGCTACGGTTCGCAATCTGGGCGGTGACCCCGAGAATCCTTTTGTGATTTTCCCCGAGAGCGCAGAGGTTTATGAGGCTCGCCGAGAGGAGTTGCGCGAGATTATCAAAACTCGTCGTGCTGCCGAGCAGGAGTGGCGTTCGCAGAATGCGGCTCTCTCGATTAAGCTTGATATGTTCCTGAACGGCGAACTTCCCGCAATCGACTATAAGAGCATCGAGATTAAACCCGATCAGGCTACCCGTGCAGCATCGGCTACGATGTTGGGTGTATATGCCGAGAAGGTTGAGAATATGATTGTCGCTTCGGCGGACTTGAGCAACTCGGATAAGACCGATGGTTTCCTCAAGAAGACAAAGGCTTTCTCGAAGGGCGACTTTACGGGTAAGTTCTTCCAAGCGGGAGTCTCGGAGCTTACTATGGCTTGTATGATGAATGGTATGGCACTGCACGGTGGTGTAATTCCGGCTTGTGGTACCTTCTTCGTATTCTCGGACTATATGAAACCTGTGGTGCGCCTTTCGGCACTGATGCACCTGCACGTTATCTATATCTGGACACACGACTCATTCCGTGTGGGTGAGGATGGTCCTACCCACCAGCCCATCGAGCACGAGGCTCAGATTCGTTTGATGGAGCATCTGCGCAACCATAATGGCGAGCGTTCGATGGTTGTTCTGCGTCCTGCGGACTCGGAGGAGACTGTTGCTGCGTGGAAGGTGGCTCTCGAGGAGAAGCGCCCCGTTGGTTTGATCCTTTCGCGCCAGAATATCAAGAGCTTACCGGCTCTGGGTATCAGCCGTCGCGAGGAGGCTATGCAGCTCACTAAGGGCGCCTATATCGTTGCAGATAAGGCTAAACCGAGCGTAGTGATGATCGCTTCGGGCTCGGAGGTTGCAACTCTTATTGAGGGTGCTGCACTGCTTGAGCAGGAGGGTATTGCTGTTCGTATCGTTAGTGTTCCGAGTGAGGGCCTGTTCCGCGATCAGCCTAAGTCGTATCAGGAGAGCGTTCTGCCTGAGGGTATTGTGCGCTACGGTATGACCTCGGGTCTGCCCATTACACTGCTCTCGTTGGTTGGCGATATGAATGCAATCCACGGACTTGACCACTTCGGCTACTCGGCTCCCTTTAAGGTGCTTGACGAGAAGTTTGGATATAATGGCGAGACTGTTTGTCGCGAGGTGAAGGCCCTGCTTGGCAAATAGTATAGAACCTTGAATCGTAATTATAAAAGAGGGGTGGCGGTGTATCGTTGAGATATATTGTTGCCTCTTTTGCTTGAAACTAAAA
>JAGBVQ010000098.1 GCA_017630245.1 Alistipes sp.
AGATCTATTCTCGCCCATCGGCAAGGGTCAGCGTGCACTTATTGTTGCACAGCCCAAGACCGGTAAGACGATGCTTATGCAGTCGTTGGTAAATGCTATTGCCGACAACCACCCCGAGGCCTATATCATTGTCCTGCTGATCGATGAGCGTCCTGAGGAGGTTACCGAAATGGCACGTCACGCCAAGGCCGAGGTTGTAGCATCGACATTCGATGAGCAAGCCTCTCGCCACGTTAAAGTTGCCGAGATGGTACTCGAGAAGGCGAAGCGTATGGTTGAGTGCGGTCACGACGTAGTGATCTTCCTCGACTCGATTACTCGTCTGGCACGCGCCTACAACTCGGTGCAGCCCGCATCGGGTAAGGTGCTCTCGGGTGGTGTGGATGCAAACGCACTACACAAACCCAAGCGCTTCTTCGGAGCTGCTCGAAACACCGAGGAGAAGGGTTCACTCACAATTATCGCTACGGCTCTGATCGATACCGGCTCGAAGATGGATGAGGTTATCTTCGAGGAGTTTAAGGGTACTGGTAATATGGAGTTGCAGCTCGATCGTAAGTTGGCCAACAAGCGAATCTACCCTGCTGTGGATGTTATCGCATCGGGTACTCGCCGCGAGGATCTGCTCCTCCCGCGCGAGGTTATGAGCCGCACCTGGGTGCTGCGTAAGTACCTCTCGGATATGACCACCGTCGAGGCTATGGAGTTCCTCCAGAAGCAGATGGGTCTGACCGAAACCAACGCCGAGTTCCTCGCCACGATGAATCAATAAACCAAGCACAACACACTGGTTATGAAGAGGTTTATAATAACTCTTATCGCAATCTGCACCACACTGACCTCGTTCGGTTGGGGGCAGAAGGGACACGACGTTGTAGCCTACATTGCCGAGTGCAATCTCTCTCCTCGCGCATATAAGAAGGTGGTTGCCGCACTCGAGGGTCACTCGCCCGTCTACTACGCCAACTGGCTGGACGGCGCAAGCCACACGCCTGAGTATGCCTACACCAAAACTTGGCACTATGCCAATGTCGACGAGGGCAATACCTTTACCACCCAGCCCCGCAACGAGAAGGGCGATGTTGTGCAGGCCGTAACCGAGATTGTCGAAAAACTCAAGAGTGGCAATCTCTCGGCCGAGGAGGAGAACATCAACCTAAGGATGTTGATCCATCTGGTTGGCGATATGCACTGCCCGATGCACGCAGGCCGTCTTTCGGACAGAGGAGGCAACAACGTGAAAGTCAAATATTTCGGCAAATCAAAGAAGCTCCACTCCGTATGGGATAGCGAACTCATCGAGTCGGCACACCGCTGGGGCTACACCGAGTGGCAGCGCGAAATAGATCGTGTAAGCAAGGCCGAGAAGCGAGAAATCATCAAGGGCTCGCCCACCGATTGGTTCGTACAGACACACGCAACCGCTGTCGAGGTCTACAAGCATACACCCAACGGGGCTTCGCTCTCGTATGACTATGTTACGCTCTTCACCCCGACGCTCGAGGAGCAACTCCTGCGCGGAGGTCTGCGTCTGGCTCACCTACTAAACGAGATCTATAAATAGAGGTATCAACTAAAACTTAAATAATCCAAAGATGAAATCTCTTAAATTTTTTGCAGCAATGCTGCTTATGGCAGTAACAGCTTCGGCTGCGCCTGTACGCCAATCACTCGACGGAGCAGATTGGAAATTTAAGCAGCGACGTGGTATCGGCATCTGGTACGAAGCAACCGTTCCGGGTGTCATTCACACAGATCTTATTGCAAACAATATTATCGAAGACCCCTTCTACCGCCTCAACGAGCGTGGCGTGCAGTGGGTTGATAAGGAGGATTGGATCTACCAGACAAGCTTCGTAGCCGACAAAGAGATCCTCTCGAAGGAGTCGATCGAGTTGGTATTCGAGGGTTTGGATACATACGCCGATGTATATCTCAACGACAAGGAGACTCCGATTCTCAAGACCGACAATATGTTCCGTCGCTGGAGAGTCGATGTCAAGTCCTCGCTCAAGGAGGGCGAGAATATGCTGAGAGTCTATTTCCACTCGCCCGTGAAGATCGATATGCCCAAGTGGGAGGCTATGTACCCCGTTGAGTACCCCTGCCAAAATGACCAATCGGAGAATGGAGGTCTGCTTGGCCGCAAGATCAGCGTCTACGCCCGCAAGGCAGGCTATCACTACGGCTGGGATTGGGGTCCGCGCTTGGTTACTTGCGGAATCTGGCGCCCGGTATATCTCGAGGCGTGGAACAACATCCGCATCAGCGAGATCTACTACAACCAGAAATCGGTAACCGAAAAGCGTGCCGACGTGTCGGTGGAGTTTGATATTACAGCAACTGCGGCGACCTCTGCCGAGGTGCGAGTAATCGATGAGTCTACGGGCAAGGTTTTGGCCACAGTTCCGACAGAGTTAAAGTCGGGAAACAATAGCGTTGTCGCGCCATTCAGCATTGCGAAGCCTAAGCTCTGGTGGTCGCGCGGATTGGGCGAGCCGCACCGCTACAACTTCCGCACTGAGGTAGCCGTTGGAGGAGAGGTTATCGACTCTCGCTCGCATAAGATCGGACTTCGCTCGGTACGCCTTGTTCGCGAGGATGATGCAGAGGGCCGCTCGTTCTACTTCGAGCTTAATGGCAAACCCGTATTTGCGAAGGGTGCGAACTACATCCCTTGCGACAACTTCCTACCGCGCGTAACTCCCGAGATCTATGAGCGTACGGTGCTCGATGCTGTAAACGCAAATATGAATATGTTGCGCGTATGGGGTGGCGGTATCTACGAGAATGATATCTTCTACGAGCTCTGCGACAGCCACGGAATTATGGTTTGGCAGGACTTTATGTTCGCCTGCGCACTCTACCCCGCCGAGGGCGCACTGCTCGAGAATATCCGACAGGAGGCTATCGACAACGTGAAGCGTCTTCGCAACCACCCGTGTATCGTTGTATGGTGCGGTAACAATGAGTGTAATATGAACCTCCGCTCGGCGAAGAAGAAGTACGACAAACTCGGCAAGCCCGAGGTTTTCGAGCGTATGTTCCATCAATATTCAGATGTCTACTACGATGCACTGCCCGAGGTTGTTGCCAAGTATGACCCGATGCGCCCGTATCACCCCTGCTCGCCCTTCTCGGGCAAAGGTATCCCCACAAAGGAGGCTGCAGACCCCTCGAAGGGCGATACCCACTATTGGGGCGTATGGCACAGCAAATTGCCTATTGATACCTACAACGTAACTCGCAGCCGTTTCTTCAGCGAGTATGGTTTCCAATCGTTCCCCGAGTTTGAGTCGATCAAAAAGTATGCTCCCGAGGAGCGTGATTGGGCTGTCGAGTCGGAGGTTATGAGTTCCCACCAGCGAGGCGGATCGAAGGCTAACAGCCGTATTCGTACATATCTCGAAAATGAGTATTGGCCGGCCAAGGATTTCCAGTCGTTTGTCTATATCAACCACGTTCTGCAGGGCGACGCCATCAGAACTGCTATGGAGGCTCACCGCCGCGATAAGCCCTACTGCTGGGGCACGATCTTCTGGCAGCATAACGACTGTTGGCCCGTGGCTTCGTGGTCGAGTCGTGACTACTATGGTCGCTGGAAGGCTCAGCACTACTATACAAGGAATGCCTACGAGGATATGCTCGTGTCGGGATTCAATCGTGATGGTCGCCTTAAGGTCTACGTTGTATCGGATCGTCTGACCGCCGAGAAGGGCGAGCTCGAGGTGGCGATTATGGACTTCAAGGGCAATGTGGTAAACAAGTTCAGCAAGAGCATCAAGATCGAGCCTAACTCCTCGACCGTGGTTGTGGATATTACAACCGAAGAGGCGCTTGGTGGTGCAAAGGCGGGTAATGTCTATATCGCATCGAACCTGACGGTTGGCGATCGCACCTACACCAACAACAACTTCTTCGTAAAGCAGAACGAGCTCAACTACCCCAGCGCTAACGTCACCTCAAAGGTAGCTGCAGCTGATGGTGGCGTCGAGGTTACGCTCTCGAGCGAAGAGTTTGCCCGCGCCGTATTTATGTCGATTGAGGGCATTGACAACTTCTTTGCCGACAACTACTTCGATCTGCGACCTGGTCAGAGCCGCAAGGTACACGTTCGCACCTCGCTCTCGGCCGAGGAGTTCGAAAAGCAGCTCCGCGTGGTGCACCTCGCACAGACCAAATAGGAGCAACTCCTAAAGACAAAAACTGAGCCCGACCGCTGATATGGTCGGGCTCAGTCTCTTTTCGTATATAGCCTAAATACTACCTAAAAATCTCGTTCAAAACCACAGCCAGACGAACTGCAGCCTTTGCAACGCAACGCTCGTGAGTTACCTCGTGATTCAGCAAGTAAGCATCATTCGCAATCTGGTCGGGTTTTACAACCTCGAGAATCGGGCGGCTCTCACGACCCATATCCTCAACCCACTCGCGCGGAGTTCCCGATGCGTACTTCTCGAAATTCTTGCCTTGAATAAGGCGAATCTCGTTAGCAAACATCTCAGTCGAGAAGCCTGCGTGCATATCAAAATACCACTTCGCCCACATCTTATACCAAGTCATCTTCGGGCACTTCTTGATATTGTCGGTACGGCCCTTATAGGGACGATAGAATGAGAAGTTATGCTGCTCGGGCTTATCCTCAAAGCGGATATGCGCAATGCAGTGCAGATCCTGCACGAGGTGGATCACCGTGCACAGAGCGGTCTTGACCTCCGCATCGCTATGTGATGTTCTATTATTGAGAATCTCGATATTGCGCTCCAACTGCACCAGACCATCATTATCATCCTTCATTGTGGGACGACACGACGAGTCGAGGGTTACGTTATGCCAATACTTAGTGTGAGCTGTAGTCTCGCCCTTCTTGAGGGTGTTGAGCCACTGCGCATTGCTGAGAATATCTCCACCGAGAATCTTCTCTACCTGCTTCTTTGCTTCGGGAGTGAGTCGCTCCGTCGCCAATACCGAGATCACATCGTGACCTACGCCGTTCCAAGCCCACGCATCACTCACCACAAGGGTCAATGCAAGGCCTACGATATATTTAAACATCTGTTTCATAACCATAACTCTTACTCATTAAAAATCTCATTCAATACGTGCGCCAGGCGGTATGCTCCGCGTAACATCTGGGTCTGGCAGATCATAACTGCACGAGCACGATCCTCATCCGAGAGTTTTGTATACTCGGCATCAGCCGGGATTAGCGAGTAGACCTCACGCATCTCCTTACCATTCACGCGAGCCCAATCCTCGGCTGTACCCTGCACGGTCTTTGCAATCTTCTTCTTTGACCACTTATCCAGATTCTTGTGGAAATCCTCACAGGTCCAATTCTTGTGCATATATGCCGGAGCTGCATCCCAGAATGTATGGAACTTGGTCGCCTTGCCGCTGCGATAGATGTTATAACCCTTATATCTGGGCTGATCGGAGTAGCCGGTGTGCGAGGGGCAGTGCATATCGCCCACCATATGGATCAAAAGTTTGAGATTGACAACCACCGCCGAGTCGCTCATACTCTTATAATCCTTCATCTCCTTGCGAAGACGGTCAATGTGGATATGGGCACCTCGGTTATTGTTGTAGAGCGGATTATCCTCGGCATCGACCTTTGAAGTATGCCAATAGGTGGTCTCTTTGTAGGGGTCGATCGCACGCCACGAATCCATCCACGAAGCGTAGTAAGCCAAAGAGTGTTGGAGGTAGTGGTAGCACTTCTCCTTAGCCTCAGGGTTCAGGTGTTGCTCGGCAATGTAGGCGATGGCGCTGTGTCCCACGCCACCCCAAGCCTGCACCTTGAGGGTTGTCGATACGGTTGCTACGGCAATCGCAAGGACCAAAAGCAGTTTCTTTTTCATATTCTTGTAGTTTGGTTTAGTTCTAAAGCTTTGATATATAGGCATCAAGAGTGGTCAATCGCACACTGTAAGCATCACGCATATTGGCAATAGCCTCGTCGAAGTTCATCTGGTAATCTTCATTCACACTCTTATCGATCGGCCACATCGAAATATTCACATCATTCGATTTTCGAATAAGCTCAGACTGACGAACTATATATCCGTCAATCTCATCCAGCATAGCCTTATGCTTGGCCCATCTAGTCTTTATTGCCGCCTTAAATTCGGGATACTTAAACAGATAGTCATACCAGATATGCTCCGCATTGGTAAGCTCCATAGATATATGGCGGAATGTCGCATAATCGAAATCCCAGACAGGGCCTGCATACAACTTTCCATCTCGCTTTTTGTGCATATAAGCACTCTTGGGGTGCTTAATCTCTCGATTGGCAGCAAGCTCATAGATAAACCAGAAGTCGATAAACGAGTCGATATCGATCTTCTCGCAAACACTCTCCCAGCTTGCGCCCTCGCTCAATGCCTTCTCCACGTCATTGACGTAGCCCTGCACATATAGATATCCGGGGTGGGTCCACGATGTAATTACCTCCTCGTCAGGCTCTTTGATGGTTACGGGGAACTTCTTATAGTCGGTATAGAAGTAGTTAATCTCATCATTGGGTCCGTAGGTATCGAACTCCAAGAGATAACCACCCGAAATCACGCTACTATTCGTAAAGTCGGAATCATCCTTGAGTTCATCCACATTGACCCTATTTTTGTCGATTTTAATCTGCTCACACAGATAGTAGTTGCCCAAATGCGTACCATTGAGGTAGAGCTCAACAAACTCTCCGCGCGGAGCCCACGCCATCATTCGCCTTGCTATCTCAAAAGCGACATCGTTACGGAGCAGTGTTCTATCCAACCAATTGGCAAGCAATACCCATCTCTTATGCTTAGGCATTCCGAGTACCTCCTTCTTTTTGTCAAGTTTGATGGCATAAGGCTTTTTCGGATATCCCCAAGTGGTATTGCCTCGACCGCGGATTGAAGACTTCTCATATTTATCGTTGTAACCACCTGCATTGGTGATGAAAATCTCACTATCCTCAAGCCAATTTACCTTGCTTGTGATAGGCTTTGCGTCCTTTGTGTTGATGTAAACTACGGGCAAGTTAGAGTACGATATGCTGACGATGTATTTAAACTCTGCACCATCTCCTGCAACGATTGTAAACTCTACCGGTGAAGAGAAATCTATTGCTGTATAAGGCTGAACCTCTACGCCATTTACCTCTACAACACCCTCGCTTGCAACAAAGAATGGTCTTAATGCCTTAACATCTGTGCCGTATG
>JAGBVQ010000099.1 GCA_017630245.1 Alistipes sp.
AGTTCGCCAAGCGAAGTCTTATTATATTGAAATTTAATTGCCATAGTGTTTTACTATATCCTTTCAGCGTTACGCTTTCCAGTACTTTTCGATAAGTTCTGCCTTGATGGCCACCTCGTCCTGCGAGAAATACTTGCCAAACAGAGTCCAAGCAGTGTCAAGCATCTGCTCAATCTCGATATTAACATCGATAGCAAGCAACTTCTCTGAGTAGTCGTGGGCGAACTTCAAAGCACGCTCGTCGTAGTCCGAAAGATCGAAACCGTTCTCGAGCTTGGTCTTTGCATTGGCTGCATCGGCATACAGACGCACGCAGGCATTCATCACCTGAGGATGATCCTCGCGAGTCTTCTTACCGATTACGAGCTGCTTCAGACGCGACAACGAACGGAAGGGATCGACGATAACCTTACCTGTGTCAGAGTCGTTACGAAGGAACAACTGACCCTCGGTAATATAACCAGTGTTATCTGGAATAGCGTGAGTAATATCACCACCCGAGAGTGTTGTTACGGCGATAATGGTGATTGAACCACCATTAGGCAACTGCACGGCCTTCTCGTAGATCTTCGCCAAGTCTGAGTAGAGTGAACCGGGCATAGAGTCCTTCGAAGGAATCTGGTCCATACGGTTTGACACGATAGCGAGAGCATCGGCGTAAAGGGTCATATCGGTCAAAAGCACCAACACCTTCTCACCCTTATCTACAGCGAAGTACTCCGCTGCGGTCAAGGCCATATCGGGCACCAACAGACGCTCAACGGGAGGATTCTCAGTTGTATTTACGAACGATACGATACGGTCCAACGCACCTGCATTCTCGAATACCTGCTTAAAGTAGAGGAAGTCGTCGTTAGTAAGACCCATACCACCCAAGATAATCTTGTCAGCCTTAGCACGCAATGCTACGTTAGCCATTACGGCGTTGTAGGGCTGGTCGGGATCGGCGAAGAAGGGGATCTTCTGACCTGATACGATGGTGTTGTTAAGGTCGATACCTGCGATACCTGTAGCAATCAACTCCGAAGGCTGCAGACGGCGGAAGGGGTTCACTGTAGGACCACCAATCTCACGTGCCTCACCCTCGATGGGCTCACCGCCCTCCAAAGGCTCACCGTAGGCGTTGAAGAAGCGACCTGCCAGATTGTCCGACACGCGCAACTTGGGAGCCTCACCGTGGAACACTACCTCAGAGTTTGTGGCAAGACCCTCGGTGCCGGCAAATACCTGCAGCGTAACGTTCTCGCCCATAATCTTTACCACCTGCGCCAGCTTGCCGCCAACGGTTGCCAACTCATCGTTACCTACGCCTGTGGCGCGCAAGGTGATGGTTGCCTTGGTGATATTGTCAATCTTTGTATATACTTTTTGAAATGCTCGTGTTGTCATTGCTTCACCTATTTAGAGAGTTGATTACTTACTGACTCCTCGATCTGACGCTTGTAGTCGAAGAACTTCTCGCTCTGCCACTCCGAGTAGTTCATCTGGCGGAAGAGGTTGATAAGACCCTTGAAAAAGCGTGAGCAAGCCTCGAAATCGGCAAAGTCAAACTCCTTGCGGCAGACATCCAACACCATCTCGTACATCATCTTCTGACGCTCGATGGGGCAGTTGGCATCGATATCATCGAAAGCATCCTGCTGCAAAATCACGAAGTCAATAAGCTCCGACTTCCAGAAACGCTCGTGGTATG
>JAGBVQ010000100.1 GCA_017630245.1 Alistipes sp.
ATCACCGGCAACCGACGAGCCCTTAACCTTCTTATGCTCAGCAACCTCCTTATAAAGTGCCACGTCAAGCGAGAGGGGGCCATCCACAGTAACCTTACCCAACTGACCACGATCACCCATCTTTGCAAGGATTGCACACTCAAGGTTCGAGGGAACGGTCGGCAGTACCTGCTCAGTAACTGAAATGCAGGCGATCTTAGGATTGTCGATACCGAGCAGATTTGCAGTCTCGGCAAGGAACTTAATCTGCATCTGCTTCTGCTTAAAGTCGGGAGCGGGAATAATTGCCACATCCGAAATTGTCAGCAACTTATGATAGCTGGGTAGCTCAACAATCGAAACGTGAGTAAGGATACCCTTCGGGGGTACCAGACCAATCTCTTTATTGAGAATTCCGCGCATATACTTATCTGTCGATACCAGACCCTTCATCAATACGTCCGCATCGCCGGCAGCAACTGAAGCGACAGCTAAACGCACGCAATTTACATCGCTCTTCTCGTCGATAATACGGAATGCATTCACATCAACACCAAGCTCCGCACAGGTCTTCTCGATAACAGCCTTATCACCATAGATTGTAGGCTCAACCAAGCCCTCCTTATATGCATCGTACACAGCCTCAATGGTGTGCGAATCCTGTCCGTATGCAACTGCGAGGCGCTTGCGACCCTTTGCGAGTGCCGCCTCAACTACCTGATTCAGTTTTGTAATCATCTTTTCGTGTATATTAAAGTTATTACTATTTTACAAGGTTATAAGTGTCGGTAGCGATTACCAACTCCTCGTTTGTTGCAATCACTGCAACCTTAACCTTCGACTCGGGAGTAGAGAGCATAACATTCACGCCGCGAGTGCGGAGGTTGATCTCCTCATCATACTGCAAGCCGATAAAGTCCATATTCTGGCAAACATAGCGACGCAAATCTGCCGAGTTCTCGCCAACACCTCCGGTGAAGACGATCAGATCGACACCACCCATCGAAGCTGCGTACTCGCCCACGAACTTCTTGATTCGCAGATAGTAAGCATCACGAGCGAGGATAGCCTTCTCGTTACCCGAATCGTATGCATCGTCAATATCGCGCATATCGCTCGACAGACCGGTCATACCCAGCACACCCGACTTCTTATTCATCATTGCATCGAGCTCTGCGTAGCTCATACCCTCCTTAGCGCCGATATAGGTCACTGCGCTGGCATCTACACAACCGCAACGAGTACCCATAATCAGACCATCCAGCGGCGAGAAGCCCATCGAGGTATCATACGACTTACCATTGAGCACTGCAGTAATCGAGCCACCGTTACCGATGTGGCAAGTGATAATCTTCGAGTTGTTGATATCCAGGCCTGCCAACTTCGCACCCTCGCGAGCTACGAACTTATGGCTCGTACCGTGGAAACCATACTTGCGCACGCGATACTTCTCGTAGTACTCGTAAGGAAGTGCGTACATATAGTTGATAGCGGGGATCGACTGGTGGAACGAGGTGTCGAATACCGTAACCTGAGGCACGCTCGGCAGCACCTTCTCGATCGAGAGCACACCCTCAAGATTTGCGGGGTTGTGGAGCGGAGCAATTGCGAAGAGCGAGCGGATCTTCTCCTTAACATCCTCATTTACAACGCAGCTCTCGGGGAAGAACTCTCCACCGTGAGCCACACGGTGACCCACTGCCTTAACCTCGTCGAGCGACGAGATAACACCGTGCTCAGCGTGAGTCAGAGCATCGAGGACCAGGCGGATACCTGTTGTATGATCCGGAATAGCCTGCTCGAGCGTAAAGGGAGTTTTACCCGAAGGCTTGTGGGTCAGACTACCCTCAGGCAGACCGATACGATCTACAAGACCTTTCGCCAAAAGAGTGTTACCGTTATCGTCGATGTCGATAACCTGATACTTGATAGATGAACTTCCGCAGTTCAATACAAGAATTACCATAATTACGTCTTTTATTTTGTTATTTTGTGTTTAATTCAACTCTGCAGGCAGACAGGGAAACGAGATCTTCCGACACTATCTGCCAATTTCACGCAAATATACAAATAAAAATCAAAAGAGTAGACAAACCTCAAAGGATTTTTTCATTTATCGAAGAGTACCTTGTTTTTATTCCAAACACTTTGCCACACCTCCACCGACATAGCACCCCGAAAGAATCTCCAAAACGCCGGCATATAACCATTAAAAGCGTTGCATATTCCAAAGATAATTACTATATTTGCATTCGGTAAAATATGCTTAAACGCGAAACATCAAACAACTAAAAAATATAAGAATATGAAGAGATTTTTCATCCTTTGCGCTGCAGTGGCGACTACCTTCACTGCTACTGCAGCCGAGCCGCTCAAGCTGAGCAAGGATAACATCGACGAAGTTATCAAAGCCCTAACCCTCGAGGAGAAGGCTCACCTTGTTGTGGGAACCCGTCTGCGCGACAACAAAGATGCTGCAGGTGAGGTAGGCTACACACGCAAAATCATCCCCGGCGCAGCAGGTACTACCTACCCCGTTGAGCGTCTGGGTATCACCCCTGTTGTATTGGCTGACGGCCCTGCAGGATTGCGCATTTCGCCCACTCGCGAAGGCGACTCGAATACCTACTACTGCACAGGTTTCCCCGTAGGTACACACTTGGCCGCAACCTGGAACTCGGATATCATCTACAAGGTTGGTGAGGCTATGGGTAACGAGGTTAAGGAGTATGGCGTTGATGTACTCCTCGCACCGGGTGTCAATATGATGCGTAACCCCTTGTGCGGTCGTAATTTCGAGTACTACTCAGAGGATCCCCTCTTGGCAGGTAAGACTGCTGCTGCGATGATCAATGGCGTCGAGAGCAACGGTGTAGGAACCTCGCTCAAGCACTTTGCCGGCAACTCTCAGGAGATCAACCGCTTGGCTAACGATGCACGCATCTCGCTCCGCGCCCTGCGCGAGATCTACCTCAAGAACTTCGAGATTGCCGTACGCGAGTCGCAGCCCTGGACAATTATGACCTCATACAACTACATCAATGGTCGCTACACCTCGGAGGACAAGGGTCTGCTGGAGGATATTCTTCGTGGCGAGTGGGGCTTCGAAGGTGCTGTAATGACCGACTGGGGCGGCGGTGTTGATGCCGTTAAGCAGATGTGGGCAGGTAACGATATGATTCAGCCGGGTAAGTATTCGGATGTTGTGGCCATCATCGAGGGCGTAAAGAGCGGTAAGCTGGCAGAGGCCGACCTGGACCGCAACGTACGTCGTGTACTCGAGTTGGTTGTTCGTTCGCCCCGCTTCGCAGGCTACAAGTTCTCGAACAAACCCGATTTGAAGGCTCACGCAGCTCTGACCCGCGAGGTTGCAAGCGAGGGTTTTGTACTTCTGAAGAACGAGGGCAATGTAATGCCGTTGGCAAGCAAGGAGAAGGTTGCCCTCTTCGGTTCGGGCGCCTACAACTTCATCGCAGGAGGTCGTGGTTCGGGTGACGTAAACAAGGCTTACGTTGTTGACCTGCGTGATGGCCTTATCGGCAATGAGTTCGCACTCAACGAGGCTCTCGACAAGAAATACCTGAGCCACATGGCTAGGGAGAAGAAGCGTCTGGCGCCGATCGTAGCAAATCGTCAGTGGTATGTATACGATGTACGCCCCAACGAGATGAAGGATCCCTATGCATTCGTTAGCGGCACCGCTAAGGAGTCGAATGTAGCGATTATCACCATCAGCCGCAACTCAGCCGAGGCTTACGACCGCCACGTTGTTCGCGACTTCCACCTCACCATTCCCGAGACTGCTCTGCTCAACGCCGTAAGCCGTGAGTTCCACGCCAAGGGCAAGAAAGTTATCGTTGTGCTCAACGTCTGTGGTCCCGTCGAGGTTGCTTCGTGGCGCGACAAGGTTGACGGCATCTTGGTTTGCTGGATGCCTGGTCAGGAGGGTGGCAACTCGGTAGCAGATGTGTTGCTCGGCCGCGTATCGCCCACAGGTCACCTCCCGATGACATTCCCGATGAGCTACGCTGATGTTCCCTCGCAGAACTTCCCGATCAACGTTCCCGAGACCGGCCTGAACCAGTCATTCGAGAACCAGAGCAAGGTGTGCCAGCCCTACGATATTCCCAATGTTGACTATACCAACTATGTGGAGGATATCTACATCGGCTACCGCCACTTCGCAACTCGCAACGTACCGGTAGCATACCCCTTTGGTTTCGGTCTGACCTACTCGACATTCGAGGCTTCGGATATGGAGGTTGTAACAACCGAGAACGGATTTGAGGTTTCGTGCAAGGTGACCAACACCGGCAACTTCCCCGCAAAGCAGGTTGTACAGCTCTACTCTACCGAGCTTAAGCCCAAGACCGATCGCCCCTCGATCGAGCTCCGTGGCTACAAGAAGACCCCGCTGCTGAAGGGTGGCGAGAGCTGCAAGGTGATGATCGCTATCAGCAACGACGATCTGGCTACCTATTGCGAGAAGTCGTCGGCGTGGACGGTCAATAAGGGCAAATATCGTCTCTCGCTCGGATTTGATTCGGCTACGCTTCCTCTCTCGAAGGTTGTAGCAATCAAGAACGCGAAGAGCACCCCCGTAACAGATGTAATGAAGCCCGAGAGCGGAACGCTCTTTATCGAGTAAACCACTCCTTCCTAACGCATTACAAAGTAATAAACGGAATAACCAAGAAAAATGTCTGAAAAGAAGAGAACAGAGATTTCGGAGTTGGGCGAGTTTGCGCTCATCGACCGATTGACTTCAAAATTTACGGCTAAGCAATCATCGACACTCAAGGGTGTCGGTGATGACGCTGCCGTGATCGATGCCGGCAATGGCGAGGTGATTGTAATCTCGTGCGATTCGTTGCTTGAGGGAGTTGATTTCGACCTCACCTACTTCCCGCTTAAACACTTGGGTTACAAGGCCGTAACCGTCGGCATAAGCGATATTCTGGCAATGAACGCCACCCCCGAGCAGATTATCCTCTCGCTGGGCATCTCATCGAAACTTCCGGTGGAGGCTCTCGAGGATTTCTACGAGGGCGTACACTTCGCTTGCGAGGAGATGGGCATCGACCTTGTGGGTGGCGACACCTCGGCCTCTATGACCGGTTTCGTTGTCGGCATCACAGCCATTGGCCGCGCCAAGAAGGAGAGCATTGCCTACCGCTCGGGCGCACAGATCAACGATCTGATCTGCATCACCGGAAACCTCGGTGCTGCTTATATGGGTCTTCATCTGCTGGAGCGCGAGAAGCGTGTGCTGAAGGGAATCGATAACCCCGAGCCGCAGTTCGAAGGTTACGAATACCTGCTCGAGAAGTACCTCAAACCTCGCTCTCGTAAGGATGTTATCCAGCAACTTGCGGAGGAGGGTATCACTCCCACCTCAATGATCGACCTCTCGGATGGTCTGGCCAGCGATTTGATGCAGATTTGCCGCTCGTCGAAGTGCGGAGCGCGAATCTATCTCGAGCGTATCCCCATCGCAAAGCAGACCTCGGCACTCGCTGAAGAGATGCACGCCGACCCCGTGGTTGCCGCTCTAAATGGAGGTGAGGATCACGAGCTACTCTTCACCGTACCGCTATCGATGCAGGAGAAGGTGATGCGTATGGGCGGAATCGATGTAATCGGCCACATCACAGCCGAGAGTACAGGAGCTGCACTCGTCACTCCCGACGGCTCGAATATCCGACTGAAAGCCCAGGGTTTCAAGGAGGAGTAACTCCTAGGAAAACCCCTAAAAAACAACAAATTTTACATCTGCGATTGCAGATTAAAAAAAAAGCACTATCTTTGCCCCGCTAAAGCGGCTAAATATCAGCAGCGATAGTGGTATTGGCCCGTTCGTCTATCGGCTAGGACGCAAGATTTTCATTCTTGAAAGACGAGTTCGACTCTCGTACGGGCTACAATGACTTACACCTTCGCAGGTGTTTGACAGCGGGATAAAACAATTAAGGGCGCTTACGTGGTGCTCATTGAGGTCGAAAGGCTTCACGGTGTGGGAGGGCGCACTTCAGCCCAAAGATTTGAAAACTATAAAAAACAAATAAGTAAAAAACTAACAAAACTATGGCAAATCACAAGTCATCGAAGAAGAGAATTCGTCAGACCGTGATCAAGCGTGCTCACAACCGTCTTTATCACAAGACTACTCGTAACGCTGTAAAGGCTCTGCGTAACACTACAGAGAAGAGCGCTGCAGAGGCACTTCTCCCGAAGGTATCGGCAATGCTCGACAAGCTCGCAAAGTTGCACATTATTCACAAGAATAAGGCTGCAAACCTCAAGAGCGCTGCTCAGTTGCACGTAAACGCACTCTAATTAAGAGTCGAAAACGGATAGAGGGGTACAACTCGAAAGGTTGACCCCTCTTTTTTTTGCCAAAAGTTGTATCTTTGCAACTTGATAGAGTTAAAGATTATGAAGTATAAAGTTTTAGCCCTGGACCTCGATGGTACGCTTACTAACTCCGAGAAGAGAGTGAGCGAACATACACTCCGCACCCTGGAGCGTGCCCAGCAGGCAGGCGTTACGGTGCTGCTCGTATCAGGACGCCCAACACCAGGCGTGCAGTGGGTAGCAGATATGATCGAGATGCACAAGCAGAAGGGATATCTGCTGACATACAACGGCAGTGAGATCTTCGAAAGTTCTACCGGCCGTAAGGTTTTCGAATCACAGGTAGACAAGACCCACATACCTTATATATATAACCTCGCACGAGAGCACGGCGTACAGATGTCGATGTATCACGACGGCGTTATATGGTGCGACGATATCGATACCAAGTGGATCCGTATCGAGCTTGAGCTCAACCATATGGAGGGCCATAAGACGGAGAATCTGCTCGAGGAGTTCCATTGGGACACTCCAAAATGTATGATCTCGGGCGAGCCGGAGATTCTGGCCCAGCTGGAGCAGATCCTGTGCAAAACCGTAGGTGAGCACCTCGAAATCTTCCGCTCGGAGCCCTACTTCCTTGAGGTAATGCCCAAAGGCCTGAACAAGGCTCGTGCCATCGAGATACTGCTCGGACACCTTGGTTACAGCCGAGAGGAGCTTATCGCTTGTGGCGATGGCTTTAATGACGTGCATATGGTGGAGTGGGCTGGCCTGGGCGTGGCGATGGAGAACGCCTGCGAGCAGGTGAAGGCCGTAGCCAAGTTCATCACCAAGAGCAACGATGAGGATGGCGTGGCGTATGTCATCGAGAAATTTATGCTCGGAACGGCAGAGTAGTTGATAGATAAAATTTAGAATAGAATAGAATAGAATAGATATGAAAAACTTTTTGGATTTAGTTAAGTCGCGCTACTCATCGCGCTCGTATAGCGACCGCGCCGTTGAGAGCGAGAAGATCGAGTATCTGCTCGAGTGTGCACGTCTGGCTCCCTCGGCCGTAAACCTTCAGCCGTGGCACTTCATCGTCGTAGAGAGCGAAGAGAAGCGCACCCGCCTGCCGGAGTGCTACAAGCGCGAGTGGCTGCGTGAGGCACCTCTCTACATCGTAGTCTGCGCAGACAAGTCGCAGTCGTGGAAGCGACGAAAGGATAACTACGACCACGCCGATATCGATGCCGCAATCGCAATCGAGCACATCTGCCTCGCTGCAACAGAGCAAGGCCTTGGTTCGTGCTGGGTATGTAACTTCGACGTGGAGATCTGCTCAGAGATCTTGGGTCTTGAGGGTGATGTATACCCCGTGGCAATCATCCCGATCGGATACGCCAACGATGAGCCCACTGAAAAGAAACGCAAATCCCTCGACGAAATCACATCAAGGATTTAGTCGAATAGAAAATCGAAGACCTGCCATTATCGGCAGGTCTTTTTTTGCGGATAATCACTACGACTCGTTAAAGTCATTTCTCTCGCCACCCGGGCTCGAATGGGCGCAGCAGGTTTGAGCAGACCGACAAGATGCGAGTATAATAACTGACGAGAAACCGAAGGTTGTTGCGATGGGGATGTGGCGAAGGAAATTTATTTACTTAAACACATCAACCGCAACAAAATCGCATAGCGATTCGGCAGTTATTATAGAACCATCGCGAAAGATAAGTATGCCA
>JAGBVQ010000101.1 GCA_017630245.1 Alistipes sp.
CAAACACACACTACAATATGAGTGAAGTAATAAATATCAAAGAACTTAACGAGCGTATCGAGCGTGAAAGCCTTTTTGTCGATACGCTGCGCAATGAAATGTCGAAGGTGATTGTCGGTCAGACACATTTGGTCGATACCCTGCTTATTGGTTTGCTCTCGAATGGCCACATTCTGCTCGAGGGCGTTCCGGGCTTGGCTAAGACCCTTGCAATCACAACTTTGGCTAAGGCTGTAGATGCCGATTTTTCACGAATTCAGTTCACTCCGGACTTGCTCCCCGCCGACCTGGTGGGTACGCTCATCTATTCGCAGAAGAGCGAGGATTTCACCGTGAAGAAGGGTCCCGTATTCGCAAACTTTGTGTTGGCAGATGAGATTAACCGTTCACCGGCAAAGGTGCAGTCGGCTCTGCTCGAGGCGATGCAGGAGCGTCAGGTGACCATCGGCGATAAGACCTACAAGCTGCCCGAGCCCTTCCTTGTGTTGGCAACTCAGAACCCGCTGGAGCAGGAGGGTACCTACCCGCTGCCCGAGGCGCAGGTTGACCGCTTTATGCTCAAGGCAAAGATTACCTACCCCAAGAAACAGGAGGAGCGCGAGATTGTGCGTATGAACCTTTCGGGTGCAGGTATGCCTGAGGTGCAGAAGGTGATCACCCCCGAGGATATCGTCAAGGCTCGCAAGGTTGTCGAGGAGGTATATATGGACGAGAAGATTGAGAAGTATATCATCGACATCATCTTTGCGACTCGTGAGCCGGCCGAGTACAACCTCGAGCGTCTGCGTCCGCTGATCGCCTACGGCGGTTCGCCCCGTGCAAGTATCTCGTTGGCGAAGGCTGCGCGTGCATACGCCTTTATCCGTCGCCGTGGTTACGTCATCCCTGAGGATGTGCGTGCTGTGTGCCACGACGTGCTGCGCCACCGTATCGGTCTGACCTACGAGGCTGAGGCCGAGAATATTACCACCGAGGAGATTATCACCGATATCCTCAATAACGTAATCGTTCCCTAACGGCGGCAAAGCAAGATGCAGCAGAACGAAAACGATATCCTTAAACGCGTCCGAAAAATCGAAATCAAGACGCGCGGATTGTCGAACGAGATCTTCGCAGGAAAGTATCATACGGCATTCCGTGGTCGTGGTATGTCATTCTCGGAGGTGCGTGAGTACCGTCCGGGAGATGATGTGCGCGATATTGATTGGAACGTGACGGCACGTTCGCGCAAGCCCCATATCAAAGTCTATGAGGAGGAGCGTGAATTGACGATGATGTTGCTTGTCGATGTCAGCGGCTCGCGTCTGTTCGGTTCGGAGGAGCGTACCAAGAAGAACATCATCACCGAAATCGCCGCTGTGCTTGCCTTCTCGGCTGCGCAGAATAACGATAAGGTTGGTTGCATCTTCTTCTCGGATAAGGTCGAGAAGTTTATCCCCCCGAAGAAGGGTAAGAGCCACGTGCTGATGATCATACGTGAGCTGGTGGGGTTCGTTCCCGAGTCGCCGCACACCCGTCTTTCGGAGCCTATTCGATACCTTACGAATGTGAATAAGAAGCGATGTACGACCTTCGTGCTCTCTGACTTTTTGGATCCGGCAAGCGATTGTGAGGGTCTCAGCGATGCGCTGAAGATTGCAGGTGGCAAGCACGATATCGTAGCTATTCGCGTGACTGACCCGCGTGAGGCGGAGTTGCCCGATGTGGGAATTATCGAGTTGCAGGATGCCGAGACGGGCCGCAAGGAGTGGGTCGATACCTCCTCAGCGAGAGTGCGTGAGCACTATGCCGCGTCGTGGCAAGGCCGCAGCGAGGCGATGCTTGAACTGCTGAAACACAATCGTATAGATACCGCTACAATTTCGACCGATTCGGATTATGTAGCCGAACTAATAAAACTTTTCAAACAACGATAGCCTACTCCGATGAGAGTTTTTTCGATAGATATGAGAAGATCGTGGGTAGTGTTGGCGGCACTGATGGCGTCGGCTGTGGCTTTTGGCTCTAATGAGGCACCGAGGGTCACTTCGCGCATCGAGCCCGACAGCATTATGATCGGCGACCGCTTCACATATATTATAGATGTAGAGAAGGATACTGCCCAGGAGGTTGCCTTCCCCGAGTTTGAGGCCGACCCAAAGGGTGGAATCGAGCTCATTGAGAGCCACCCCGTAGATACTGTTTCGCGCGATGGTCGCCGTCTGCACCTGCGTAAACGCTACACGATGGCAGCATTCGAGGAGGGTCGTATCGCTATGGGCGGTGCGAATGTCCTCTATGCCGATAAGAATATTATCGACACGCTGACAAGCAACGAAGAGTCGATTCTCCACGTTGCAACATTCCAGATTGACTCTACCTCGCACGCCATTTTTGATATCAAGCCACAGAAGACAATGAAGTTCAAGTTCCGCGAGATCAGCGACTATCTGTTGTGGGCGCTGTTGGCTGCGGTGATCTTGGCGGTGGCGATTTATGGCCTTGTGCGCTGGTTGCACTCGCGTGGCAAGACGATCAAGAGTCTCTTTACGCCCGCTCCGCCCGAGCCGGCACATATCGTTGCGATTCGTGCTCTCGAGGAGTTGCGCGACCGCAAGTTGTGGCAGAATAATCTCCACAAGGAGTACTATTCGGCTCTGTCGGAGATCCTGC
Source organism: Alistipes sp. (assembly GCA_017630245.1). Taxonomy (GTDB): domain Bacteria; phylum Bacteroidota; class Bacteroidia; order Bacteroidales; family Rikenellaceae; genus Alistipes. The sequence continues at coordinate 2,653 of JAGBVQ010000101.1, forward strand.
GTACCTACCTCTCGGGTCGATTCGGTGTGGGCGCTATGGAGATGACCACGGACGAGATTATGGATGCGGTGCGTGATATCGAGATGCCGACCAAGAGTTCGGTAGATCTGATTGAGGTGTTGCGAGATGCCGACCTTGCGAAGTTCGCAAAGTTCGAGCCCGAGGCCGAGCAGAACGAGAGCGACTATGCGAAGGCCTACTACTTTGTTGAGGAGACCAAGCCCGTCGAGCAACCGACCGAAGAGGAGGATGTGCAGGCGGTAATAAATAAGATTAAATAACGGTGCAGATTATGGGTAAGAAGTTGATATTCATAGCGATATTTGCTCTGATGGCACCGTGTCTTATGGCGCAGAATATGCCCGAAAGGGCTCTGGTGCGCAAGGGTAATCGTCAATTTGAGAAGGAGCGTTACGAGCGTAGTGTCGATAGCTATACACGAGCTTTGGAGGCTGTGCCCGGATGTTTCGAGGCGGGTTACAACCTATCGAATGCCCTCTTCCGTTCGGAGCGATACGACAAGGCGGAGCAGACCCTCAAGGGTTTTGTTGCCGACTCGACACGCTCGGACAAGGATCGTGCTGATGCATACTACAACCTCGGAAATACGCAGTTTATGCAGCAGAAGTTGCAGGAGGCGTTGGAGAGTTACCGCAACTCGTTGAGGCTCAACCCCGAGGATATGGAGGCGAAGTATAACTACGCCTATACCAAGAGATTGCTCGAGCAGCAACAGCAGAATCAGCAGAATCAGGACCAGAATCAGAATCAGGATCAAAACCAAAATAACCAGAATCAGAACAACCAACAACAGGATAACAAGGATCAAAATAAGGATCAGAACCAAAACCAGAATCAGAACCAGAACCAAGATCAAAACCAAGATAAGCCCGAGCAGCAGGAGCAACCCCAAAACAAGATATCTCCGCAGGAGAGAGATGCGATGTTGGAGGCTATCCAGGCTCAGGAGGATAAGACTCAGGAGAAGGTGAAGGAGAAGCAGGGCGTGGTAGTCTTTGGTAATAAGAATTGGTAAAACCGCCAAATCTCTCCGAGTCAGTTGATGATTCTGTTGTGTCGAAAAGCTTGTTAAAAGAAAATTGACTTTCATTATGGAGTTTGCAAACCCCCACATATTATGGACACTTACGGTGTTGGTGCCGATGATCGCCTACTACCTCTGGCGAACAATGCAGGGCGGAGCTTCGATCCGCATCTCGAGCATTGAAGGCGTGCGCCGTGCCCCCAAGACCATACGCTACTACCTCCGCCACGCGCCCTTTGTGTTGCGCTGTGCGGCAGTTGCGCTGCTGATAGTTGCTGTGGCACGCCCCCAATCGGCGGAGCATAATACAAAGATTAACTCCGAGGGTATCGACATCGTCTTGGCTATTGATGTTTCGACCTCGATGTTGGCTCAGGACTTTAAGCCCGACCGAATTACCGCAGCCAAGGAGGTTGCCGCTTCGTTCGTGGCCGATCGCCCCACCGACCGTATAGGTTTGGTTGTCTTTGCGGGCGAGTCGCTCACGCAGAGCCCCCTGACTACCGATCAGAGTACTCTGCAGACTATGTTGGCGCGCATCCGCAGTGGTATTATCGAGGATGGAACGGCAATTGGTAATGGTCTTGCAACCTCGATCAACCGCTTGAGAGAGAGTGATGCCAAGAGTAAGGTTATTATCCTGCTTACGGATGGTGTGAACAACCGAGGCCAGATCTCGCCTCTTACGGCTGCCGAGATCGCCAAGGAGTATGGAATAAGGGTCTATACCATCGGTGTCGGTACGCGAGGACAGGCTCCCTATCCCGCGACAGATATGTTTGGCAATCAGACGGTTGTGATGGCTGACGTGGAGATTGATGAGGATATCCTCACCTCCATTGCCGAGCAGACCGGCGGTCAATATTTCCGTGCAACCGACAAGCAAAAGCTTGCCGCTATCTACGACCAGATCAACACCCTCGAGAAGAGTAAGGTCGAGGTGCAGCACCAAACCCTGCTGCACGAGGAGTTCCTGAAGTTTGCTTTGGCGGCATTGGCGGCTCTGGTGTTGGAGTTTTTGATGAGATACTTAGTACTTAAACGAATCCCCTAACTATAGATATGTTCCGATTTGCAAATCCCGAATTGTTGTATCTGCTGGCCGTGGTGCCGGTGGCAATTCTCGGCTATATTTGGGCGGTTGTGAGCCGCCGCAGAGCATTGGCTCGATTTGGCAATGCTGCTATAGTGCGCTCTTTGATGTCGGGTGTGTCGGTGGGTCGTAACCATCTGAAATTCTCGATCTTTGTCCTTGCGCTCACGTTGGTTATCTTCGCAGTGGCACGTCCCCAGTTCGGATCGAAACTGCAGGAGGAGAAGAGCGAGGGCGTCGAGATGATGATTGCTGTCGATGTGTCGAACTCGATGCTGGCCGAGGACTTCGAGCCGAGCCGTCTCGAGCGTACGAAATATGCTATCGATAAGCTCTTCGAGGGGCTCAATCAGGAGAGGGTAGGTGTGATTGTCTTTGCCGGCGAGGCAAAGGTGCAGTTGCCCATTACCTCAGACTACCGAATGGCTCAGGCCTTCACCAAGCGTATCTCGCCAAACCTCGTCTCGGAGCAGGGAACCTCGATTGCTAAGGCCCTCTCGATGGCTATGCTCTCCTTCGCGAAGGATAGCGACCGCAGCCGTGCCGTGATTCTTATCACCGACGGTGAGACCCACGACCAGAATGCCCTCGATGTGGCAAAGCAGGCGGCCGATATGGGTATTAAGATATTCACGATAGGTATCGGTACTCCCGAGGGTGCGCCTATCCGTATTGGCGGTGACTTTATCCGCGATCAGAAGGGTGAGATGGTCGTGTCGAACCTCAATGAGACGATGCTCGAGCAGATCGCTTCGCTCTCGGGCGGAGCCTATGTCCGCGCAGCGAAACACTCTATCGGTCTGGTGGAGATTGTGCAGAAAATCAACGAGATGGAGAAGGGCGAGATGACCACTCTCCGTTTCGAAGAGTATAACGAGCAGTTCCACTATCTGCTCTGGATTGCGCTTGCGTTGCTCCTGGCCGAGTTCCTCCTCCTCGATAGGAAAAATCCGCTGCTCTCGCGCTTTAACGTCTTCGAGAAGTAATCCCTCCCAAGAACTTATTCGCAACTTTCCTTCGCACCTTTTCGAAAAAAGGTGCCCAAAACCTTTTAACCGAAACTGCGTTTCGGGGAACTTGACAACGTGAGAGTTTTTTGTTGGTTTGGTTGCGAGGCTTTGGTTGTCTGCGACAATAATACAAAACGAGATAAGTAGCCTTTTATGTAAGCAAGCTTCCAACAGGCTACTTATCCCATTTTGCAGTATCCTTGCGGATACCACAAACCCCGAAAACAAAAAAATGTTCTCAACTAACTCATAATCCCCAGTGTCCCCGTAAGTAGTTGCAGACTGCGCTCCCCAATGTTACCATTTTACCCGGAGAACTGGGGTGGCTGGGGGACTAATGGCCAATGGTCAGCAGCCAACAACCTCTCCATCCAACATTTTGGCGGTAAATTTCGTGACAAATAGTTAAAACAGACTCTTTTTTAGTGGTGAAGGTGATATTTTTTTGGATTTACAGAAAAATATCGCTATTTTTGTGCCAATTGGAAAATAATGAACTTAAAATGCCGAAGTTGTATGACGAGGTAAACTTGCAGAGAAAACCCCATTGGCTGAAGATCAAGCTTCACGACACCGCTACCTATGCGGAGGTTGACCGAATTGTGAAACGCCACTCGCTACACACCATTTGCAGTAGCGGAATGTGCCCGAACAAGTCGGAGTGCTGGAGCAAGAGAACAGCGACGTTTATGATTTTGGGGGATATCTGTACTCGTAGTTGCCGCTTTTGTGCGACAAAGTCGGGTCGCCCGTTGGCACCCGATGCGGACGAGCCGCAACATATAGCCGAGAGTGTTGCTTTGATGCAACTTCGACACGTTGTCGTAACTTCTGTTACTCGCGACGACCTGCCCGATGGGGGTGCTGCGCACTGGGCGCAGACCGTCGAGGCTGTCAGAGCGAAGAATCCTAACGCAACAATTGAGCTCCTTATTCCCGATCTCGATGCTCGACCCGAACTTTTGGATGTGGTCTTGGCATCGAAGCCCGACATTGTTGGGCACAACATCGAAACCGTCCAGCGACTTACGCCGCTTGTGCGCTCGAGAGCAAAGTATGCTACGAGCCTGGCAACGCTGAGGTATCTTGCAGAGCAGGGTGCCGTAACCAAGAGCGGTATTATGGTCGGTTTGGGCGAGAGCGATGATGAGGTGTTGCAAACGCTGCACGATCTGCGCGATGCAGGCGTGAAGATTGTAACCCTTGGTCAGTACCTTCGACCAACTTTGGAGCACTATCCCGTTGCGGAATATATTACTCCGGAAAAATTCGATTGGTACAGGCAAAAGGCTCTTGAGATGGGCTTCTCTTACTGTGCGAGTGCGCCGCTGGTGCGTTCCTCGTATCTGGCAGAGGCGGCTCTCGAGAGTGTGAAAAACGTAAAATAACCGTCGCAGATGGTGATTGGTTGCCTTGGGCTACACTTTGTGGTGCAGGGTGACTAAGCCCCGAAACCGATGGTTGAAAGGGATAAAAACGTGTTTGCTTGGTACAAAGACTTGGGTCGTATGGACTACAAAGAGTGCTGGGATTTTCAGCGCTCGCTCTTCGATGCACTCATCGAGCGAAAGATGAGCCACCGCACGCAGAGCCCGGCCGATTGTGAAGAGAGCGTCGGTACGGTATTGGTAGTCGAACACCCTGCGGTCTATACCCTCGGCAAGAATGGCAAGGAGAGTAATCTCCTACTTGGCGAGGAGTACCTGCGTAGCATCGGAGCCGACTTCTATCGCATCGACCGCGGAGGAGATGTGACTTTTCACGGTGAGGGACAGATTGTGGGCTATCCGATTCTCGATATCGAGCGATTGGGTATTGGTCTGCGTGACTATATCGACGCCATCGAGCAGAGCGTTATCGACACGATGGCTCACTACGGAATCGAGGCAGGTCGCTTGGCCGGAGCTTCGGGCGTGTGGCTCGGGAGTGCCGAGGAGCGAAATTTGCGCAAGATCTGCGCAATAGGAGTGCGAGCTTCACGTTTTGTTACTATGCACGGGTTTGCGTTGAATGTTTCGACCGACCTGCGCTATTTTAACCACATAAACCCCTGTGGATTTACCGATAAGGGGGTGACCTCGATGGAGCGCGAGTTGGGTTCGGCTCCCGATATGGAGGAGGTCAAAGAGTTGGTAGTTTATAACTTAAGTAGAAATTTGAATGTTAAAATATATAAAAATTAAAGATTATGCCCATAAACAAAAGATGGGTAGTCAAAGAACAGGGCGAGCCCCAAGCCGTGGAGAACCTCTCTGCTGCGTTGGGTATTGCACCCGTGTTGGCTAACCTACTGGTACAAAGAGGCATAGACACAGTGGAAAAGGCTGATAGATTCTTCAAACCGAGCCTTGCACACCTCCACGATCCATTCTTGATGAAGGATATGGATAAGGCGGTGGCTCGCGTCGAGCAGGCAGTGCGAAATGGGGAGAAGATTATGGTCTATGGAGATTACGATGTGGACGGTACGACTGCCGTGGCGTTGGTTTATAAGTTCCTGCGCCAGATTGGTCACACCAACCTACTATTCTACATCCCCGACCGCTACACCGAAGGTTACGGTATCTCGGTAAAGGGTATCGACTTTGCGGCCCGCAAGGGTGTGAGCCTTGTAATCACTGTAGACTGCGGTATCAAAGCGACCGAGAAAGTTGTCTATGCGAAGCAGAAAGGCGTAGATTTCATCATCTGCGACCATCACCTCCCCGCCGAGGAGATTCCCCGTGCGGTAGCTGTACTCGACCCGAAGCGTCCCGATTGTCACTATCCGTTTGACGAGTTGTCGGGTTGCGGTGTCGGTTTTAAGCTCGTTCAGGCCTATGCCCAGAAGAACGGAATTCCCTTTGAGCAGATTACTCACCTGCTCGACCTGTTGGTGGTAAGTATCGCCAGCGATATCGTGCCTCTCTCGGACGAAAACCGTGTTTTGGCACACTACGGATTGAAGAAACTTAACGATTCGCCCTCGGAGGGTCTCTCGTCTATTATTAAGATTTGCGGTCTGGATAACCACACAATCTCGATTGACGATATCGTCTTCAAGATTGGTCCGCGAATCAACGCTGCAGGCCGTATGCGTATGGACCAGAACGACGAGAATGCAGCTCCGTCGGGTGGTCACGCAGCGGTAAGCCTTCTGATTGAGGGTGATGCGAAGATGGCTATCGAGCTCGGTAACGATATCGACTCGTTCAACCAGGACCGTAAGAATATCGACCGTAAGGTTACCATCGAGGCGCACAACTATATCGAGAGTAACCCCGAGCTGAAGGCTCGTAAGAGTACCGTGATCTATAATCCCAAGTGGATGAAGGGTATCGTGGGAATCGTTGCGTCGCGTCTGATCGAGACCTACTATCGCCCGACGGTGGTGCTTACGATGAGCAATGGTCTTGTGACCGGCTCGGCACGTTCGATTCAGGGATTCGACCTCTATCAGGCAGTGGAGTCTTGCTCCGATTTGTTGGAGAACTTCGGCGGTCATATGTATGCCGCAGGTCTTACGATGAAGCCCGAGAATGTGGAGGAGTTTACTCGTCGCTTTAACGACTATGTCGAAAAGAATATCGACCCGCAGACTCTGATTCCGCAGGTGGATATCGACTCGCCGCTCTTGTTCTCGGATATTACTCCCGAGTTCAACCGCCAGCTCAACCGCTTCCAGCCCTTCGGTCCGGGTAACTCGGCTCCGGTCTTTGCGACCTACTCAGTGAGCAACCACGGCGATGCGAAGTTGGTGGGTGCCGATTTGGAGCACTTGCGTATGGATCTTATGCAGCGCGAGAAGCCTAATACGACGATCCCGACCATCGCCTTCCAGCAACCTACTCACTATGAGTGGGTGCGTACGGGTCGACCGATAGATGTATGCTATCAGATCGTGGAGAATCACTACCGTGGTTCGGTTTCGACCCAGCTGCGCATTAAGGATATTAAACCCGTAATGAAGTAAACCGATGGAGAAGAACTATAAACGCGAAGATGTCTACTCGCCTGAGGCTATCGAGGAGCTGAAGGTCCACTACCGCGAGATTCTGCGCCTGCTGGGTGAGGATCCCGAGCGTGAGGGTCTGCTCAAGACTCCCGAGCGTGTGGCTAAGGCTATGTCCTTCATCACGAAGGGCTATACCGAGGATCCGATCGAGATTCTCAAGTCGGCACTCTTCAAGGAGGAGTATAAGCAGATGGTGCTGGTTAAGGATATCGAGCTCTACTCGATCTGCGAGCACCACATGTTGCCCTTCTATGGTAAGGCACACGTCGCCTACATCCCGAATGGCCAGATTACGGGTCTTTCGAAGATTGCTCGCGTGGTGGAGTGCTTTGCTCGCCGTCTGCAGGTGCAGGAGCGCTTGACGGTGCAGATTCGCGACAGCATTCAGGAGGCGCTCAATCCGATGGGTGTTGCAGTGGTAATCGAGGCGAGCCATATGTGTATGCAGATGCGTGGTGTCGAGAAGCAGAGCTCGGCAACAACCACCTCGGCATTCACCGGCATCTTCCTCTCGGATCCGCGTACCCGTGAGGAGTTTATGACGCTGATTAGTAATAAGTACAGATAAAACGGCACACTCGCTCTATCGCTGCCTGTGCAAACAGGGGGAGGAAAGTCCGAGCAACATAGAGCACCGTTCAGGTTAACGGCCTGATGTCCGTGAGGGCATAGTAGCGTAACAGAAAATAACCGCCCCATACGGAGTTTCGACCTTGGAGGTTCGGGGCTCGGGGTAAGGGTGAAAAGGCGGGGTAAGAGCCCACCGCGAAGGTAGCAATACGCTTCGGCAGTACGTCTAACGGGTTGCAAGACCATGTATACCGATAATTAAGGATTGCTCGTCCGCTGTCGGGGGGTAGGTCGCTAGAGACTGTGGGAGACTGCAGTAGTAGATAAATGATAGAGGCTTCGTCCGCAAGGGTGGAGAACAGAACTCGGCTTATAGAGTGTGCATAAAACAGAGATTGTCCGACCAGGGATTTGGTTTCGATACCATCTGGTCGGGCAATCTCTTTTTTGCTCTATACCTATGTATAAAAAGGTGCCCAACCAATATCGGTCGGGCACCCTCTTTTGGGGGTGTGCTCAGATTACTCGATGCCCTTGAGCTTCTTGTAAGCCGAGTTGTACTTAGTGTACTTCTCCATAAAGCCATCCTCGTCGCGCAGACGGAAGCAGATCGACTTCAAGCAGTCTGCTGTATCGAGGTGGTTGGGGTTGAGCTCGAAAGCCTTCTCGAACCAAGGCACTGCCTTGCGATAGGGCTCGTATGCTACCTGCATTGCAGCATCCAACTCCTTCTGGCTCTTATAGTCAACCTTTGCAGCCTCCTTGTAGAGCTCGTTACCCTTTGCCATATAGAATACAGCCAAGTAGTAGTTGCCATCGAAATCGTCGGGCTTAATCTCTACAACCTTGTGGAATGAGTTGATACACTCGTCGTAGTTGTTAAGTTTGTAGTAAACACGACCACGACCAAACCAGAGGTCAGCATTCTTGGGATCGTTCTCCAGAGCCTTCTCGATAAGAACTACCAAGTCCTGAGGATTACCCATACCCTCCTCTACGGTGTAGAGCTGCATAAGGCTGTTGAGGATGCGCTCGTTCTTGGGGAACTTGTCGATACCCTGCAAGAGAACCTCCTTAGCCTTGAGGAGCTTCGAACGGTCTGCGTCCTTCTGGCCGTAGCAGCAGTGGAAGAGGTAGTAGTAGATATCACCCTTATCATCAGCATAGCCGTTCTGGAGAGCAATGGTCATCAACTCCTCACCACGAGCGAATGCTGCGGGATTAGTTGCGCCGAGGTATGCTGCCAACTGACCAGCCAAGTAGTAAGTTGCGTAGTCGGGAGCGCCAAAGATGGGGTGAGCCTCAGCCTTGATAACCATCTCGTATGCCTCCTGCTGCAGGTCGTAACGCTTGATACGGTTGCTGCACTCTGCCATCTGAACGTAGAAGTTGATAAGCTCGTCGAGCTGCTCCTTAACCTTCGGGCCAGCCTTCTCCTTGTCGAGCTCATAAGCCTTAGCCAACGACTCGATAACTACGTCACCTGCGTTCTCGCAGATAAACTTAGTCTGCTCCCAAGCCTTAACCTTGGTGCCGTTGAAATATACGTTAACCCAAGGATACTCCCAATACTCTGCAGTCTTGTTCTTAGGCTCGCCACCCATATTTGTGGGGAGCATTGCCTGGTCGAGCAGGTCCATAAAGAGGTTCTTGGTAGGAGCCTGCAACGACTCGAAGTAAACCTTTGCGCGAGTCAACCAAGTTGCGTACTTAGCGCTCTTCTTGGGGTTAGCTGAGTCCAAATCGCTCTTCTCGAGCTTTGCACGTACCGATGCCTCGTTAACTGACTGAGCATTTGCTGCCGGCGCAAACAGAAGCATTGCTGCCATCGCCAATAATAATACTCGTTTCATACTTTTAAATTTTAGTGTGTAAGATATTTGTGTTTTAATTTACTCTTGTGTTTCAGTGGTAGCCTCTACTGCGGGAGCCTCGGTTGCGGTGGTCTCTGCGCCCTGAGCTACTACAGCCTCGGTTGCTACGATCTCCTCATCCTTCTCCTCGTTAGCAGGAACAGCCGTTACCGAAGCGATAGCATCGCCCTCACGCAGGTTGATGATGCGTACACCCTGTGTAGCACGACCAGCCAGGTGGATCTGCGAAACTGCGGTGCGGATGGTAAGACCCGAACGATTGATAATCATAAGGTCGTTGTCATCGGTTACCGCCTGGATCGAGATCAGCTTACCTGTCTTCTCGGTTACGTTGATGGTCTTCACACCCTTACCACCACGGTTGGTGATGCGGTACTCGTCGAGGTCGGTACGCTTACCGTAACCATTCTCGCTCAATACCAGAACATCCTGGCCGCTCTCGGGCTCGATGCAGATCATACCTACAACCTCGTCGTTATCCTCGATCGAGATACCGCGCACACCTGCGCCGACACGGCCGATAGGACGAACAGTCTCCTCATTGAAGCGGATCGCCTTACCCTCACGAGCTGCAACCATCACCTCGGCCTTGCCGCTGGTGAGCTTAGCATCGATGAGCTGGTCGCCCTCGCGGATTACGATTGCATTCACACCGTTCTGGCGCGGACGCGAGTAAGCCTCGAGCTTGGTCTTCTTGATGGTACCGTTCTTAGTACACATAATAATATAGTTCTCGTTCACATACTCTGCATCGTTCAGACGCTTGCAGTTGATATATGCGCGAACCTTATCATCCGGCTCAATCTGGATGACATTCTGGATTGCGCGTCCCTTAGAAGAACGTGAACCCTCGGGAATTTCGTATACCTTGAGCCAATAACAACGTCCCTTCTCGGTGAAGAAGAGCATTGTATTGTGCATCGAAGCGACGTAGATATGCTCGATGAAGTCCTCATCGCGCGTTGCGCTACCCTTCGCACCGACGCCACCACGGTTCTGGGTGCGGTACTCGGCAAGCGAGGTACGCTTGATGTAACCCATATGCGAGATGGTGATAACCATATCCTCATCAGCATAGAAGTCCTCGGGGTTGAACTCCTCCGAAGCGTAGATGATCTCCGAGCGGCGCTCGTCGCCATACTTCTCCTTCATCTCCAGAAGCTCGTCCTTGATAATCTGCATCTGCATCGACTCATTAGCCAATACATCGTTGAAGTATGCAATCAGACGCTGCAGCTCATCTCTCTCGGCTACGAGCTTACCACGCTCCAAGCCGGTGAGTGCGCGCAGACGCATCTCGACGATAGCTGCAGCCTGCAGATCCGACAGACCAAAGCGTGTGCAGAGGTTCTCCTTAGCCTCATCTACGCTCTTAGCTGCGCGGATGATACGGATAACCTCGTCGATATTGTCCTGTGCGATAAGCAGACCCAGCACGATGTGCAATCTCTCCTCTGCCTTGCGCAGATCGTAGCGAGTACGACGCACAACCACATCGTGACGGTGGTTGATGAAGTGGCGGATAAGATCCTTGAGGTTGAGCAGCTGGGGACGACCGTTTACCAAGGCGATGTTGTTCACCGCAAACGAAGTCTGCAACGGGGTGTTCTTATAAAGAGTATTGAGCACTACGCTCGCTACTGCATCCTGCTTGAGGATGATAACGATACGCATACCGCTGCGGTCCGACTCATCGTTGATGTAGGAGATGCCCTCGATCTTCTTCTCGTTGATCAGATCGGCGATCTTCTTGATCATCTCGGCCTTATTGACCATATAGGGGATCTCGGTCACTACGATGCACTCGCGGCCGGTTGCTGTATGCTCGATCTCGGTCTTAGCGCGCATAACTACGCGACCACGACCCGTCATCAAAGCCTCCTTAACGCCCTCGTAACCATAGATGATACCACCGGTCGGGAAGTCGGGACCCTTAACGAAGTGGAGCAGATCCTCGCACTCGATCTCGGGGTTGTCAACGTATGCACAGCAAGCATCAACAACCTCGCCCAGGTTGTGGGGAGCCATATTGGTAGCCATACCTACGGCGATACCGCTCGCACCATTCACCAGCAACAATGGAATCTTTGTGGGCAGTACGGTGGGCTCGGGGATCGTGTCATCGAAGTTGAGAGTCCAATCGATGGTCTCCTTATCGATGTCGGCCATAACCTCATCGGTAATCTTCTTCATTCGAGCCTCGGTATAACGCATAGCCGCGGGCGAGTCACCGTCCATCGAACCGAAGTTACCCTGACCCTCAACGAGGGGGTAACGCATACTCCACTCCTGAGCCAGACGCACCATTGCATCGTAAACCGACGAGTCGCCGTGGGGGTGGAACTTACCGAGTACATCACCGACGATACGAGCCGATTTACGAGTCGGCTTGTCGGAATACAAATTAAGTTCGGCACTCATATCGTACAAAATACGACGGTGCACAGGTTTGAGACCGTCACGCACATCGGGCAATGCACGCGAGACGATAACCGACATCGAGTAGTCGATATAAGCCGATTTCATCTGCTCCTCGATATTCACAGGAACGATGCGACCTACCAAACCTTCATTTTTTACTTCTTCACTTTGCATATTCTAAAGTCTGTATTGTGTTTACGCTTTTATCCAAAAATAGGCCCTACAAAAATAGTGTTTATTTTATAAATAAACAACTTTACGCTCTGAAATTGGCCATTTGAGAAACTTGATGTCTCGAATTTTGCGATTTTGGGCTATTTTTAGACGATTTGACGCACTCTTTTTCGCCGGCCGACCCCCTGTCGGAAAATTCGATGCAGCCGTGGTGTCGGTTTTTTGGAAAAAGAGAGTAACTTTGTGGTCGCAAATAAACTTAAAAAATTAGATATGATTCCGTTACTTATCCAGAGTGAGGCTGCTGAGCCTCTGATGCTTCCCGACAGCGTGCAGCGAGCTCAATTTATTGAGGCCGTTACCAAGATTACAAACACCGACTATCGCCAACTGCTTGTAAATTTGGCCGATGAGGCGATGTGGGTGGTACTAAAGATTGTTCTCGCCCTGGTGATTTGGGGTGTTGGTCGTTGGGTTATCCGCAAGTTGCTGGTGATGCTCGACAAACTCTTTATGCGTCGTAAAATTGATGATTCGCTCCGCTCGTTCCTGCGAAATATGGCCAATGTGGCGATGACTCTGATGTTGATCCTTTCGGTTGTGCAGACTCTCGGTGTCAATATCACCTCGATCCTTGCCCTCTTCGCCTCGGCGACGCTGGCTATCGGTATGGCTCTGAGTGGCACGATGCAGAATTTTGCAGGTGGAGTGATGATCCTTCTGCTCAAGCCCTATCGCGTGGGCGACTATATCTCGGCGCAGGGCCAGTCGGGTACGGTAAAGGAGATTATGCTCTTCTCGACCTGCATCGAGACCCCCGACAAGCAGACAATCTATATCCCCAACTCGTCGATCTCGACAGCTATTATCGACAACTATTCGGTGTCGGATCTTCGTCGTGCAGACGTCAGTGTATCAATATCTTATGGCGATGATGTAGATGTTGCTCGAGCTGAGATTATGGCACTGATTAAGGCCGATTCGCGCATCCTTTCCGAGCCCGAACCGGTGGTGATTGTTTCGGCATTGGCCGAGAGTTCGGTTACCCTTGCTGTGCGTATGTGGGTAAAGAATGGCGACTATTGGGGTGTGATCGGCGATATGAACGAGCGCATCTACAAGACGCTGCCCGAGAAGGGTATTCGCTTCCCCTTCCCGCAGCTCGATGTACACGTTCACAACAAGTAAGAATAGTCAAGCAAAGAGAGAAGCTGTCTAACAAGGCTACTTCGTCGTTACGCTTGCCCTCAAAATGCTCATTTACGTCGAGTAAACTACGCTTTTTCGGGCTTCGCAGGCCTAAAATTAGCTCTTGTTATACAACTTCTAAGCAAAAAGGGCGTGTCCA
>JAGBVQ010000008.1 GCA_017630245.1 Alistipes sp.
ATCCAGCATAAGATTGTTCACAAACCGTGTTACTTCCACGTCATTGAACTTCGGATCCGGAAGTAGAATTCGCTTCTTTGGCTTTGCTTTTCTCATTTTACTTTTCCTTGTTTACTAGTTTGTTGATTTACTTCTTACCTGCCTTGGGACGCTTAGCACCGTACTTCGAACGACGCTGACGACGACCATCTACACCTGCCGAGTCGAGTGCACCACGAACGAGGTGGTAACGTACACCCGGGAGGTCCTTAACACGACCGCCACGAACCAATACAATTGAGTGCTCCTGCAAGTTGTGGCCTTCTCCGGGGATGTAGGCGTTGACCTCCTTGCCATTGGTCAATCTTACACGTGCCACCTTACGCATAGCCGAGTTAGGCTTCTTCGGGGTTGTTGTGTACACACGTGTACAAACACCACGACGCTGAGGACACGCTGCGAGCGCTGGAGACTTACTCTTGTCCTCCATCTTTGCTCGACCGTTTCTTACTAACTGTTGAATAGTTGGCATTTTAAAACGTTTTTTATCCTTTAATTGTTAATACTCACGGGGTTTCGACCCCAAAATTTCGTTTTTTATATTCCAATCGGGCTGCAAAGGTAATCAAAAATTTTTAATTACACTATATATATGACTCTTTTTTCGCCATTTTCCGCTGATTTCTCAATGATTTAGCCATTTCTCGATTCTTTTTACTTATGGTTTTTCGGAAGTTATAATCATTTATTTATACCCACATTGTTAATCCCGCATATTTCAGCACATTACGCCGATTGCCGCAGCATCAAGCCCAAACGCCTTCTGAGCCACCTCTGCCCGCTACTCCTATATCGCTAATATCTATGTGGCTCTAAGAGATTTTACGGATGGCTACGACATATTTTACGCAATGCGCAGCCTCTTTACGCCTTGGCTTTTCTCATTTTACGCAATGCCTGTGCAGGTTTGGCTCAAATCGACAACTTTGCATAAAGTTTAATTCATCAGCTATGAAAAATCTCCACACCCTATGCGTAGCATTGTTGCTACTTCTGACTTCGTCTTGCTCTCTTGTTGAAGATAGCGACAAAGCCGCCACCTATCTTTTAGTCACCCCGAGCGAGATAACCTACGCCGAAAATGCCGAAAACTCCTTCACTGTGGACTCTGACGGAGATTGGCTCGTAACCGCCATAACCGACAAAGTCAAGCTCTCCACAAAGATTGGTTCGGCAGGCAAAACCTCGGTCGAAATTCTCTCGATGAGCGCCACCTCGCCTCAAACCATTGTGATTCGCACCCCGAGCAATCCCGACTTAGTCGGGACCCTCAAGATTTACCCCGATGATGGCAATGGAAACGGAGGTAACAACGACGACAACAACCAAGGCAACGATGGATCGCCGACAGACGGCATTACACTCTACTACGACAACCTTGACGGCAACACCTCCTACACCGATTGGGCCAACACCAACACCTCTTGGCAAAACCCCACAGGCGAGGGCGCAGCCGACGTAACTTACGACTCTTCTTACGCCAAAATCCGCAATGATAACTACGGCTCAGCAGGCAAATATGAGAGTGCCTCGGGCAGTAGCTATATCCGCATTTTCGAGCCTTCGAACGGCAGCAACAACTACCTCGAGGTGCACAACATCGCCACCAACGGAGAGCAGAAACTCACCCTCTGGTTCGGCGCGATGTTCAAGGCCTCGCAATGCTCTCTCTACATCAAGAGTGGCAACTCGGCTTGGCAGAGACTGGAGTACACAGCATCATCAACCTACAATTCGTGGGCATTGGCCAAGGCTTCGTTTACCATTGTCGGCAAAGCCGATAAGTTAAGTTTCCGCTTCGAGCCGAGCGATGCAAATGTAAACTACGGCTATAATCTCGACGATTTGCGCCTGACGACCTCTGCCGGCGGCCAAACAATCGAGATAGCGGCAAAGAGAGATTATAATTGGGCCGAGACTCCCCTTAAGACCAACTCCAAGTCGGACTACGTCTACCACACCCATTGGAGCCGCTCCGTAAACTCCAAGAAGAGCCTGCGCAACTTCTCCTATTGCTACGATGTGCGTCGCCACTCGCCAATGTGGATAGCCCACCCGCAACACGCTGTATATCAAGAGGGAGGAAAGACCCGTCCGGCAAATGATCCGTGGGCTCGCGACCCCTATCTCACCGACCAACAATCGGCCATCATCTACCCCATCGACGGCAATATCTGCTCACTTCGCACCTATGACGATGAGAGCTACTCCTCGCACTACCAGTGGGGCCGAGGCCATATGTTGGCTTCGTCATATCGTGGTTGTGGCGACAAGAACAACCCTGCCGAGATTAACGTGCAGACCTTCTACTCGAGCAACGTAGCCGCACAACGCTCGGGCGATTGCGCCTTCCAGACCCTGTGGGGCGCTGCCGAGCGCAAAATTCAGGATAGCTATATCTGCACCGACACGCTCTACGTTGTCTCGGGCGCACACTTTGCCAACGAGAAGACCACGGCAACCGATGGTAATATCTTCTACCTATCGTCAATCTGTAAGACCTGCATTGTACCCACCCACTTCTACAAAATCGTTCTTCGCACCAAGAGCGGCTCTACGGGCAAGGCAATACAGGAGTGCTCGGCGAGCGAGCTGAAGGCCGTAGGCTTCTGGTTCTCGAACACCGATATCGACGAGCAGACCGGCTCGGCAACGCCCACATTGAGCAGGTCGCATCTCCGCTCAGTAGCCGATATCGAACGCCTAACCGGCAACGAATTCAGTTTCTTCCCCGAAATTCCCGACGAAGTAAAGCAGTCGTTCAACCCCTCAGAGTGGGGCTTTTAGCCAGATATCGCAAGAGAGATAAGGGCGCTCGACAAGTTTTGGGCGCCCTTATTTTTTGGGCAAAAATTTGTATATTTGCAAAAACTACCCAAGAAACCTCAATAAGTTATGAGCATAAAAATTACCGAAATCAAACATTGCGATGAGCAGCTTGTAAAAGCTTTTGAACGCCTCACTCCGCAGCTCTCGGAGAGCGCTCCGATCCCAACCCCCGAACGACTGCAGCGCATCATCTCATCACCCACAAGCCACCTGCTGGCTGCCATCACCGACGAGGGCGTAATTGCAGGCGTACTAACACTCGTATTCTTCGATATACCAACCTATTGCAAAGCCTGGATCGAGGATGTAATCACCGACTCCGACTATCGTGGACAGGGCATTGGCCGCGCCCTTGTCGAGCGCGCTGTGGAGATGGCAAACGACTACGGCGCAGATGGTATCTACCTCACTTCACGACCCTCTCGCGAGGTGGCACGCGCCCTCTATCGCAAGGTCGGATTCGAAGAGGTACCCACCACCGTTTTTCGACTTTTACTACAGAAATAAAGTTACAAAAAATAAGGTTGCAGCAACCCTGCAACCTTATTTTTCATCCTACCCCTCTCTACTTTTTCTCTTTCTCTACGGGGAACGAGAATCGCAAAATCTGTGGCAACGACTCCTGCCAGAAAGCCCAATTGTGCTTGCCGTCACGAATACGGAACTCAACGGGGATATTTGCCTGCTTCATCTCAATAAAGTAGTCCACGTTGGTCTTAACCAGACGATCATCATCTCCGCAATCGAGCATCCAGCGCACCGTGCGCAGAGTCGCGATCTGCTCGGGAGTTGCCCTACGCAAAAAATCCACAGGAGAGGTCTGCTCCACCGACCAGAGCCAAATGATATCGTAGTAGGGGCGCGGCTTTTGAACAAGCTGATCATAGAGATCGAGCAGACCGCTTGTCGAATAGCTGGCCTGGAAGATATCGGGATGACGCTGTGCATAGACCGTAGCACCTCCGCCACCCATCGAAAGACCCGCAACGGCACGACCCTCTTTCGAGGCTATCGTTCTGAAAGTCTTGTCGATATGAGGAATAAACTCGCTAAAGAAGAAATCCTCATACGACCACCCCTTAACATTGAAATAGCCCATATCGGGGCCTGCATTTCTCTCGCCCTTGCCGCTTGCGTCGGGCATCACCACAATCATCTTACGCACATCTCCCGCAGCAAGCGTTTCGTCCGTAATACGTAACATATCGCCCCTCACCGGCCACGCCATAAAGGTGTCGGTTGCGCCGTGCAACAGGTAGAGCACGGGGTAGCTCTCTGTCGAGGAGTCGTAACCCTCGGGCAGATATACAGCATAGGGTTTCTCTACGCCGAGCACCTCACTCTTCATCGAAAAGTGCTCAACACGGCCGCCGGCCATCGCCGAAAACACGGCAGCAACAGCCATAATTGACAGAAAAATTCTCTTCATCTTTTTCGCAGTTTTAGTTTTGTTGTCACACAAAGTTAGCAATAATTTTGAATTCTGAATTTTGAATTTTGAATTTCTACTGCTATCTTTGTCGATTGTGTGCGCGATATATGCACGCGCATAAAGCGCACAAACAATGCAAACCGCTGAAAACAAACAAAATAAGATATAAAACTATGGAATACAATTTCAAAGAGTTAGAGCTCAAGTGGCAGAGCCGCTGGCGCGAAGATCAGACCTACAAGGTGGAGGTTGATGCAAGCAAGCCTAAATTTTACGTTCTCGATATGTTCCCCTACCCTTCGGGCGCGGGTCTTCACGTCGGACACCCTCTGGGCTACATTGCTTCGGATATCTACTCGCGTTATAAGCGTTCGTGCGGATTCAACGTTCTGCACCCGATGGGTTACGACGCCTTCGGTCTTCCCGCCGAGCA
>JAGBVQ010000102.1 GCA_017630245.1 Alistipes sp.
CACAAGGTTCATCAGCGTTGACTTACCCACGTTGGTATATCCCACCAACGCCACACGCACCATTGAGCCTCGGTTTGAGCGCTGCACAGCCATCTGGCGATCAATCTTCGTGAGCTCCTCCTAGAGCTTCGAGATGCGGTTACGCACAATACGGCGGTCAGTCTCAATCTCACGCTCTCCTGCTCCGCCACGCGTACCAGTACCTCCTCGTTGACGCTCAAGGTGAGTCCACATACCAGCCAAGCGGGGCAACATATACTCATACTGCGCCAACTGCACCTGCGTCTTGGCGTAAGCCGTGCGGGCACGCGACATAAAGATATCGAGAATCAAACGCGTACGGTCCAAGATGCGGCAAGGCATCTCCTTCTCGATATTGCGAGTCTGCGAGGGTGAGAGCTCATCGTCGAAAATAACAACGTCAATCTCGTTCTCCTCACAATACCTTGCAATCTCCTCCAGCTTACCGGGGCCTACATATATACGCGATGAGGGCTGTGGCAGGCGCTGCGTGAAGCGGCGCACGGTAACGATATCTGCCGTCTCGGCCAAGAACTCAAGCTCACCCAAAAACTCCTCCGCCTGCTCGACAGGCTGGCCATCGCGGATTACAGCCACCACCACAGCGCGCTCGCGCAAGTCCTGCTGCTCCTCGGCCTGTGGGGTTACATTTTCTTTGGTTTTTCCCATCCAAATAGAAAAAAAAAAGCGTCCCGAAACAATAAGTCGCGGGATACCTTATATTAAATACTACGTATTAGTTCTGAATCTGGAATACAACGGGCAAGGTGTACTTTACACGTACAGCCTGATTACGCTGCATACCCGGCTCCCACTTCGGAGAACTCTTTACAACGCGAGTTGCCTCCTCTGCCAAAGAACGGTCGGGGCTCTGAAGAATCTCGATGTTAGTGAGTGTACCGTCACGCTCGATAACGAATGACATAATTACACGACCAGAGATACCATTCTCCTGAGCAATCTGAGGATAGCGAAGCTTACCCTGTACCCAGTTACGGAAAGTATTAAGGTCACCACCTCTGAACGAAGGCATCTTCTCTACCTTGATGAAGGGCTGATCCTCCTCGATCTCCTCCTCCTCTACCTCTACAACAGTGGTCTCGATCTCCATACCCTCCTCGAACTCGTCGAATGAGATCTCGGTAGTGATCTTGGTGTCGTTAGTCACGATGTCAAGGATATCGTTAAGAACCTTGATCTCAACCTTCTTAGGAGCCTCAGGTGGCTTCTGCTCGTTACGAGTAATCTCGGTGATCTCCTCCTCAATAGGACCATAGTTCAAATCGACCTGCTCAATACGATACTCCTTCGGAGCGTAAAGGAACGCACCAATGGTGATCAGCAAAGCGATAATCAAGCCGATCTCAAGGAACAGACCCTTCTTATTCTGAAGGTCTGCCTTAGGTGATTTTTTAATTTCCATACTGTGTTTATTTTTTCAATTTAATTTTGTTCGTTCGTTTTAAGTCGGGCCAGCACACTAATG
>JAGBVQ010000009.1 GCA_017630245.1 Alistipes sp.
CGAATATCTGCGTTACGCTTGTCCTCGAAATCCTCACATACGTTTTGTATGCTCCGGTTTCTCGGACTTCGCAAGCCTTGATCTTCGACCTTCTATACAACTTCTTACGATAAGATCCCGATTCTGTGATAAGCGGAGTCGGGATTTTTGTTTGCCTAAAAATTTCTCTTGTTCTGCAACTACTCGCAAAAAAAAAGTTGCCCAACCAACGGTTGAGCAACCATACACTTTTTATTGCACTATTCTTACCTTGCCGAATATTTGCTAATTTCGCGAAAACCGAGCAGTAGCTCCTTGACTGCCATACGCTTCTTGCCGGCAATCTGCAACTCTCCAATCTCGATCCAACCATCTGCGCATCGCACGCGGATATAGCTCTTGCCATCGCTGTCGATATCGCCACAACTACCCTTCTCGCAATCTGAA
The DNA here is from genome assembly GCA_017630245.1 of Alistipes sp. GTDB lineage: Bacteria > Bacteroidota > Bacteroidia > Bacteroidales > Rikenellaceae > Alistipes. Next base: position 427 of record JAGBVQ010000009.1, read on the forward strand.
GCGACAAACTTTGCCGAGAAGATCTTGGCTGTGAGGGGCTGCACGCCCTCGCCGCTCATCGGTGTCCATGCTGCGGGGTATGGCGAAAGTCCACGCACGAAATTTACGATATCGCGACCCTTGCAACTCCAATCGATACAGCAATCCTCCTTGAAGATTTTTGGCGCGGGACGCAGTGTGCTCTCGTCGATATGCATCTGCTCCACGGGCTCAATATCGCCTGCAGCGATGCGCTCAACGGTGTCAACGACCAAGCCTGTTCCGATGGTCATCAGGCGGTCGTACATCGTGCCGATAGTATCCTCCTCGCCTATCGGTGTGCGAATCTGACCGATAATGGCGCCCTTGTCAATCTCGTGATTCAGAAGGAAGGTAGTAACGCCAGTCTCGCTCTCACCGTTAATAATTGCCCAATTTATAGGCGCCGCACCACGATATTGAGGCAGTAGCGAGGCGTGGAGGTTAAATGTTCCGAGTCGTGGCATTGACCAGATAACCTCGGGCAACATTCTGAATGCGATAACGATGCCCAGGTCGGGCTGCAGAGCCTGCATAGCTTCTACAAACTCCGTATCGCGCAACTTCTCGGGTTGGAGAATCGGCAGACCCAGTTCGCGGGCAGCGATCTTGACGTCGCTCTCGTGAATCTTCTGTCCACGACCGGCGGGCTTGTCGGGTGTGGTGACCACAGCAACGACGTTATATCCGCCCTCCACGAGGGCGCGGAGTGAGGGTACGGCAAACTCGGGCGTACCCATAAAAACTATGCGTAAATCCTTGGCATTCATATTCTCTTATCTCTATTTTTTCTGCTTGCGGTTGAGCCAATCCTGCCACTTTTGGGGCAGACGACTCTTGAGTAGCTCGGTGTAGTACTTGTATCGGCCATAATACCAATCAGTGTCGAGCAACGACGAGTCGTTGGTCGCCTTGTAGGTAAGGTAGATGGCTATAGGCGTGAGGATTATCGACGAGATCCACATACCCATCAACGAGCTCCAATCGCCCTCTCTCGCCCACTTCTCGCCCGAGATACTGATGATGTAGTAGATGACAAAGAATCCTACCGAGATAACAATCGGCATACCCAAACCACCCTTTCGGATGATTGCACCAAGCGGGGCTCCGATAAGGAAGAAGATCATAATCGAAATGGGGAAGGCCAACTTGCGGTGCCACTCGTTCTTACTGCGGTAGAGTTGGTTGAGTGCCTCCTTGGCGGTCGATTCGTCGAAGGCAAACATATTTCGTGAACTCTTGGCTGCGTTGCGTGCCGACTTCCAGATGTCGTTCTTTGAACGAGTTGAAAGCGAAGGGATTGAGTCTGGTGCGAGGAGCTGCTCCTTGTAGCTACGATCGACATAGAGCGAGTCGCCGAAGGCTGCAAGGATTGTGTTGTCCTGCAGGAAGATCTGCTGCTTGAGGAGCGGATCGTACGAACTTGCGGTGGCCTCGTTTACCATCAAATCGAGCGAATCGATAGCGTGCTGCAGCTCCTTCAAATCGCGTGTCTGGCTACTGCCACCAAATGCACTCTCGTCCGAACGCTGGAAGTCGAAGCCCTCCATCGGGATTGTACCATCCTGGCGGTCGAATACGTGGTGGCGCAACGAACTCTGGTTATACCACTTATTACTGCGGGTCTGCTCGTAGGTCTCGCCATTGTAGAGCGATACCATCAGGAACTTCTTGTCATCCGAGAGGCGGATGTATCCCGAGTCTGCAATCGTGGTGGTCATATTGCCATTTGCATTGCGGTTGTCGTAGATCAGCACTCCGCGCAGCAGGTTGGTTTTAGGGTCCTGCTTCTCGACACGAATGCTCATATTCTCGATTCCGTTGAAGAAGAGTCCGTCTTGGAACTCGATAGTCTGCTTCTGCTGGCGGATGTCGTATATAATACTGAACATCTTGCGGTTAGCATACGGGACAAGGTCGTTGATAATAAAGAAACCGCCCACTGATATCAGTCCCACAACGATAATCAGGGGCTTCATAATCTGTGGTAGCGACATTCCGGCCGATTTCATTGCCAGCAGCTCGTAATTCTCGCCGAGGTTACCCATCGTCATAATCGCCGCCAAAAGCATTGCCAGAGGCAGACCCATCGTAATCATATTTACGGTGGCGTAGCAGATAAGCTCAATGATAACCATCGCATCAAGACCCTTGCCGACCAATTCGTCGATATAACGCCATACGAAGTTCATCATCAGGACGAAAATCACGATGAAGAAGGTCATAAACATAGGACCTAAGTATGCTTTCAGTACGAGTTTGTGTATGGTTTTCATCGGCTCGGTTTCGAGTTTTTGCTACGCAAAGGTAATACTTTTACTGCAATAAGCGCAAAAGTGAGGATAAATATTATTGCAGGGCCCGAAGGTACCTCCAAAAAATAGCTCGCCACAACACCCGTAACGCTAGCAAAAGCGGCTACAACTGCGCTCCAAAGGGTGATTGTACGGTATGATTTCGAGAATGTGTTTACAATAACTACGGGCATTGTCAGTAGCGAAATAAGTAGTACGATACCCATAATTCGGATTGAAAGGACAATTACCACAGCCAAAAATGCTGACATCGCATAGGATATCAGTTTGGTGTGTATACCCTGACTGCGCGCGTAGTCACGATCAAAGGCGACATACATTATAGGTCGCAACCAGAGCGCCGAACTAATCAATGCGAAGAGTGTCAGCGTCGCCAGCGCAATAACATCGCCACGGGTCACGGTGATGATACTTCCGAACATATAGCTCGATAGGTCGCCTGAGGTGTAACCCGCTCTGAGTGACATAAATAGCGCTCCGAGGGCCATTCCAACGCCCCAAATTATGCCAATGGCTGAATCCTCGCGTATCTTGCCCCTCGAACTCGCCCACTCTATGCCCAGTGCCGAAGCAACGGCAAAGATGAGGGCTCCGAGTATGGGATTTGCTCCGAGGTAAAAGGCGATGCCCAGACCTCCGAATGAGGCGTGAGTGATTCCACCTGAGAGGAAAACCATTCGTCGGCAGACGATGTAAGTACCTGCTATACCGCATAATATACCCGACAAGATGCACGCTGTGAGTGCATTCGAGAGGTATCCGTAACGGAGTATGTCTGCCAAAAATTCCATGCTTTACAAAGAGCTCCTTACAATTTGAGCGCGTAAAAATACACTTTTTTATCCTATTTCGGTCAAACTTTTCTCAACTTTCGCCCATTTTTCGTACCTTCGTGGTGATTTTTTATACCAAACCTTATGCGTAGAGTAAGTTTTCATACATTAGGTTGCAAACTCAACTTCTCGGAGTCGTCTACCCTCGCACGTCAATTTGAGGAGGGTGGATTCGTTCGTGTGGCTCC
>JAGBVQ010000103.1 GCA_017630245.1 Alistipes sp.
AGGCATACTCGACGCATCAAGTTCCTGCTGCAAAGAGATTTTGCGCCACGTCTTACCGCGCAGAGAGATGATAGTCGCCAGAAGTGAGGCCAGAATAATAGCCGCAATCACGATAATACCCGTAGTGGTTCCGTGCTGCGCAAAAGCGATGTAGATAGCACTGCCATAGCAGACCATCGCAAGCAGAGTTCCGATAAACGACCCTGCAAGCACAAGGAGTTCTGCCACCAAGAAGAGAACTCCAAATAGAATCAATAGTACGATATAGAACATAACCTTACCTATTTAGTCGGTTAAAGTTAGTGATTTATCGCAAAATATGCAAATAATTGGAGCGTTTTTCGACCTATTGAACCTCTGTAACGCCAACTTTAAGCGATGAGTCGGCCGAGAGAATATCTCTCACAACCAAATCAGCCGCCTCACGCGAACGGAATCCGGTAACTCGATAGATGTTCTTACCCACACGCGAGAGCTCGTTACCCTCCGACATCTGCTCGATAACTCGGCGCACACCCTCGGGCAGCGACTCTACGCCCGTAATCTCGATTGTGTAGCTCTTGCTCTTCAGCTCCTCGATCTCGGCACGCGAGCCTGCGTAGGTTCCATCGATCCACGCAGCTACATCAGCCGAACTGTGACCGAGTTTTTTAACCGTCTTCAGATCATTCTCAAGCGCCTCAACCGAAGGGTAGGCTCCGGCATAGTAGATCCACTTACCCTCGGCCGTAATGCGATAAGCCACATTCTCCAGACCTCGGAACTTCGACAAAGGCTGGCGCGACGAGTAGGTTCCCAATTTGATACGGTACATCTCGCCATTCTCGTAGACTACGCACTCGGGCATAGGATTCTGTGATGTATAGAAGTATTTGGTACCCACGAACTTAACAGGGTAGTAGTCCAAGAAGTAACGACGCTTAATCTCGACCGGCATATAGTCGTAACGAAGAGCGTCAAGCCCAACACGCACACGCTTGAGCGAATCCCTCGCCGAGTCCAGGGCAAGAACTGTTGCAACATCAATCTCATAGTCGACAACGCACTGCTTCTGGAAGAGGTAATCCACCAGAGCATCCGAGAGGTAGACCCCTCGCTCGCGATCGATATTCTGACGCATAGTAAAACGCTTAGATTCGGCACGCTGCAACATATCCTGACGACCCTCCTTATCGAAGAGCAGGTCGTACATATAAGTCTTATTATCAAAGATATAACTCCAAGTCGAAGCCAACGAATCGGCAATCGCATTACACTCCGCACGGCGATTCAGGAATAGGGTCATAAGGCTATCGGCCGAGCCCTCATTATCAACCTTGAGATACTTATCGCGCAGAGACTCGAGCGAGCGGTGACAGCCGGCAAAATCGGAGATCAACTGCGCAGCCACACCCTCATAGCGTTGAGCCTTACGCAAAGTCGCATAATCCGACGCCGAGAGCAGAGTCGAAAAGTAGGCATTACGCGTAAGATCGGCATATTTCTTCGCATCAACCGGCACTACAACCTCCTCTTCAACAACCTTTTGCGCTACAGGTTTATGATTGATATTAACCACCAGCCAATCCTGCTCGATGCGGTTAATCTTGCCAATAAGCAGATTACGCTTACCCTGCAGAGCGAAGGCATCTCCCTCGAGACGCAGAATCTCGGCCGAGATATCCTTGCGATTCTCCGTATCCTCCACGAATCGAGCTCGCAGAGTAGCGATTGCCTGCGAGAGTGAATCCACCTGACCTCGCAACACGCCATCCTCTCGGAGAAGCGCCATATACTCCCTATTATTTTCGAGTCCCGCCACACGGGGTTTTATCTCCTGCGCCGAAAGCGAAGCCACGCCAAGCGCAAACATCAGCGTAAATATACTCCTTATCGCCACCATTTCAAGAAAAAGAGTTGTATAAATCCAAATATCTCAAGACGGCCCATTAACATCAGAACCGTATCTTGCAACTTCAATACCACGGGAAGTTCCGAGAAGTTGGCCATCGAGCCAACCTCGCCAAATCCCGGACCTACATTACCCAAGCAGGAGATCGATGACGATACGGCCGTCATCATATCTAACCCAAAGAGGGCATTAACCACCGCTCCGACAAAGATCAGAGCCACATAGGTCACCATAAATACCACCACCGTATTAAGCAGTTCACCCTCCTGAATTACGCCATCAACCTTCAGGCGAATCACAGCGTTAGGGTGTTGCTGGCGGCGCATACGAGCCTTCAACATCTTACCAAAGAGCAACATTCGGTCGATCTTCAAACCTCCCGAGGTAGAGCCCGCACAAGAGCAAACCACTGAGGCAAAGATCAGCAACAGAATGGCAAACGTGGTCCAAGTATTGGTATCGGCCGTAGCAAATCCCGAGGTGGTAATGAGCGACACGAATTGGAATGCCGAGTGGCGCAGTGACGAGAGCAGATCGGGATAGACGTGCCCAAAGTAGAGGCTCAAAGTCAAAAGCAACGTGCCAACCGCAATCACAGTAAAATATGTACGAGTAACCTCCGAGCGGAAGATATTCTTCGAGTTACCGATAATGGTTGCATAGATCAGGCCGAAGTGAATACCCGACAGGGTCATTGCACCCATCATAATCAACTCAACAAAGGGGTTATCGTAGTATGCAATACTTATATTCCTGGTACCGAAACCACAGGTCGCACAAGCCGACATCGCGTGATTCACCGCATCAAACCAACCCATACCCGCCAACTTGAGCAGCAAAGCCGTTACGGCCGTAAGCCCCATATACACAACCAGAAGAATGCGGACAATCTGCTGGGTGCGATAGCGATAGTTATCCTTTGCCAGCGACGAGAGCTCCACATTCGAGAGGGTCATCTTCGCCTTGCCAAGCGAGGGGAGAATAACCAGCGCAAACATAACTACACCGACACCTCCCATCCAAGCCGTACACGAACGCCAGAAGAGCAAGCCCTTCGGTAGCGCCTCGATATCCTGCAGAATGGTTGCTCCCGTGGTAGTAAAGCCCGAAACGCTCTCAAACCAAGCATTCGCCAACGTGAACTCTCCGCCCCACATCAGATAGGGGAACATACCAACCACACAAGCCAAAACCCACGAGCCTACGACGATACAGAAGCCCTCCTTATTGCTGATCTGCTCGATCTTAGGCACAAAGAGCATCGGAAACGAACCGAGCAACACCGTAAGTAGTGCCGACATCACCAACGGATAGAACGACGAGTCCATACCATTGAGGAACGACACCACTGCCGACACTGCCATAAAGAGTGCGGCGAAGAGCATTACCAAGCCCGAGTATCGCAATACAACGTATAATCTCATAGCGGATTAAGCCTTATTCTGTCTGCTCTGGTTAATCAGTGTCTCGATATCCTCCTTAAGTTCCAGCAGTTCGTCACGACATTCCGACTTCGGATTAAAGGGAAGCTTGAATGCCAACCAATCGGCCAGCGACTTGCGTAACGAGAGTATCGGATTCACGCAGTAGATAGTTATAAAGTAGTAGAGCATCAGCACGATAGCAATCATCACAACCAGCGAGATCAATACCGGCATAACGGCACGATAGGCATTGTGGCTGAGCTGCTCGGCGCGAGGAGTCAAACCCTCGTGCGTTGCCGACATATAGTCGTTAATCTGCTCCGAGACCTTCAGCGTTGCAGGCATATACACATCATTATACCACGCACGGTCGAAGAGAGTGGGAAGAGAATCACTCTGCGGTTGTGCTGCGAGCATCTCGCCCGTCAGTCGGCGCAACTCCGCCACCGAAACCACCAACGAGTCGAGGTGTGCGCCACCCTTCGAGAGGTCGTATGCCGCCATCAGCGAGTTCTCAAGATGGGTCAAGCCATCACGACAAAGCGAATCGCTGCTCATATCCTCCAACACTACCACATCGGCTACGGCACGACTCTGTGCGTGGAGCGAGGTGAGCATATCCTTAGCCAACTCCATATTACGATGACTGCGATCGAGGATAACCTCGGCGTCAGTACTCAGATGGCCCAACTCGAACAACGACACCATACCCGAGAAGAAGAGCAGGGTAGCGATGCTCACAAATCCTATGGTAACTCTTTTACGGATTCCCTTCATAATTGCATAATTTTAGGCAAAAATAGCAAATATAATTGATTTAGCAATTATATTGCTGTCAATTAAATCCTCTGCGCTATTCGACAACTTCGCCAACAGCATCGCCCGAGGGTTCGACTTCGGTGATGCGAACAGGGCAGAGTGCGTTGATAAGCGAGCGGTTGTAGGGAACCTTCACCTTGATATAATTGCCCGTAAATCCCGTCATAAAACCACCACGCATAGTGCTCTCAAACAGCACGATACACTCCTGGCCAACCGCCTGAGCGCAGAATTCGTGATGCAACTTCTCGCACAACTCCTCAAGGCGCTTAACCCTCTCTGCAGACTTTTGAGGCGGCACCTTATCGGGCATATCGACTGCAGGTGTTCCCGGACGCTCCGAGAAGGGGAAAATATGGATAAAGGCAGGCTTGATCCCCGCCAAAAAGTCGTATGTAGCCTGAAAATCCTCATCCGTCTCACCCGGGAAACCAACAATCACATCTATACCGATAAACGCATCAGGCATCAGACGACGCACCTCGGCAATGCGATCAGCATACTTTGCTGTGGTATAACGACGGCGCATAGCGCCCAAAATCTTGTCGCAACCGCTCTGCAGAGGGATATGGAAGTGGTGCTGAAACTTCTCCGAAGAGGCACAGAAGGCGATAATCTCGTCGGTAAGCAGATTGGGTTCAATCGAGGAGATTCGATAGCGATCGATACCCTCAACCTTATCCAACGCTCGCAACAGGTCGATAAACATCTCGCCCGTAGTGCGGCCGAAATCGCCGGTATTGATACCCGTAATGACAATTTCACGCTGACCGGCAGCGGCAATCTGCTCGGCCTGGCTGACTATCTCGGCAATCGGAATATTACGACTCGAACCTCGGGCATAGTGGATCGTACAGTAGGCACACTTATAATCGCAACCATCCTGCACCTTCAAGAATGTGCGCGTTCTGTCGCCCGACGAGAAGGCTGCAAAGAAGCGTGTCAGATGCTCGACATCGCAACTGAAAACCTGCTGTACACGGCCCTTCTCAATAAGCTCCACCACTCGTTTATAT
>JAGBVQ010000010.1 GCA_017630245.1 Alistipes sp.
AATCAGAGCCTTTGCCTGCACCGTAGGTTCGCCACCACTGAATGTAACGCCACCTCTCTTGCCGAAGAAGGGTTTTTGGCTCGTGGCCATCTCGACAATCTGCTCGATATCGGTCTCTTTGGCCTCGCCCTGCAGATCAATGGTGTCGGGATTGGCGCAATAAAGACAGCGGAAGTTGCAGCCCTGAAGAAATACCACAAGGCGCAGACCCGGGCCGTCAAAGGTGCCCAGCGATTCGTATGAGTGAACTTTTAGTTTCATAGATAAGTACCCTTATTAAGTGATGCAACCGCACCTGCTCCAGGGGCAAGTGCGGTTGCAAAGTTAAAACTTTTATTCGTATTAGCGAACAATCGTGTATGATCCGGCGGTGTATTCCTGAGCCTTCTCTCCGGGGATAGTAACCGTTGCGGTTGAGCCTTCGGGGATTGTGAACTCCCAGATCCACTGCTCGCCCTCATAGCGCCAAGCACTCTTGATCAGGCCTGCAGCCGAGTTGTACTCAGCCTTGATGTGACCCAGACGCTTGTCGGGAATGGGGCTCATAATGATATGCTTAAAGCCCGGAGCTGCGGGGTCGGATGCGATACCTGCCACCGTCTCCCAAATCCACTCGCAGACGCAACCGTAAGCGTAGTGGTTGAAGCTATTCATCGACTTGGGACCCATACCGTGCTCGAAGGTGTAGCTGTTCCAACGCTCCCAGATGGTGGTTGCGCCGTTGTCTACAGAGTAGAGCCAGCTCGGATTCTTGCGCTGGAAGAGGAGCTCGTAGGCCACATCGACCATTCCGTTCTCGGTGAGGGTCGGCATTAGAATCGAGGTGCCGAGGAAACCGGTCTGGAGGCAGTTGCCGTGATCCTCGAAGTTCTTGCGCAGGCGGGCAATCATTGCCTCCTTGGCTTTGCCCTCGAGGGCACCCACTCTCAGTGCAAAGAGCGCCGGAGTCTGCATAGTGTTGAGTATCGGGGTCTTAAATGTTCCGTCGGCATTGAAGAACTTGCGGATATAAGCCATCGCACTCTTCTCCATAGTGCGGTACACCGCTGCATCGCGGCCTGTAGCTGTTGCCATATCGGCCATCATCGCTGCGTCCATAGCCCAATATGCTACGCTCAGGAAGTTCCAATAGTCGATAGCCTCGGGCATAAGCTTCTTGGTGCCGGGGATGCGATACAATTTGTCGTGGCTCTCCAGCGGCTCGTAACTTACCCAATCGGCATATTGACGGTTGCCATTCTCCTTCTTGAGGGTGGTGTGGTCGTATTTTGTTTCGTTGACGTGATTCATATAGCGATTCATCGACTCCCAGTTCTGCTCGATAATTGCGGTGTCGCCAAATTGCTTCCAGACGATCCACGGAACAATAACGCCTGCATCAGCCCAACCCAGTCGCATCTTCGAATCTCCATACTGCGCATCGGGAGCTACTGCGGGATATGCTCCCGTTTCGGTCTGGCTGTCGCGCATATCGCCCATCCACTTGTAGAAGAATGTGCGGGTGTTGGCAAAGAACGAACCGGTCTCGGCAAATACCTGTGTGTCGGCGGTCCAGCCGAGGCGCTCGTTGCGCTGCGGGCAGTCGGTCGGCACCGAGAGGTAGTTCGAGAGCTGTCCCCAATAGGTGTTCGAGATAAGCTTGTTGATCAGCTCGTTACCCGTAGTGATTGTTCCGCTTTCGAGGCTCTTTGCAATCGAGGTTACGGGGATCGATTTGATGCTCTTGAAGGTTACCTTGTCGGTTGCGGTTACCGAGATGTAGCGGTAGCCGAAGAAAGTGCAGTGAGGATAATACTCTGCATAGCCGCCCTTGCCGAAGGTATATTTCAAGATAAAGTTATCTTTGGGTGCACGCAGATTGGTGCGATGAACGCTACCCTCAGGGCCATCCATACCGCGACTCTCGGCACCATTGCCGTCGTTGAGAATCTCGGCGGGCAGACAGGTCAGTACGGTACCCTCCTTTGCTTTGAACGTGAATGCAGGAACGGCTGCTGCGTTCTGGCCGAAGTCTACAACCAGCGTCTCGCCCGGATTGAGGGTTACCTTGCTATCGGCGTCATACTCGCGAACAACGATAACCTTACCGAACTCCTTCTCTTTTGCTCCCTCAATGCCATTCCAGACGTATGCTTTGACGGGTGAGAGGGTCAAATCGTGACGCAGGTAGACCTCCGCGCCGTTTGCAGGGTAGATATTGCCTGCGAACTCGCTGTTTATTTCGGGCGTAGATAGCTTTTCGGGAGTAGCAAATCCCGGCTTTATACGGGCATCATACTCCTCGCCATCGAATATTGCAGCGTGTGTAACGGGACCAGCAATACCTGCTGTCCAATTTTCGAGGTCGGTGCCATAGAGTTTGGTCGAGCCGTCGGCAAAGGTAAGCTCCAAAACGGCACGGAATGCACACTTTTTACCATACATTCCCTCATATTTATTGGGAGTTACAATCTTGTCGGCCCACCAACCCGGCGTAACCTGAGCTGAGAGCTGATTCTCGGCATTGGCAGCGCAGTTGAAAGCCTCGGTTACATCGTAGGTGAATGAGTGCTTGGTCTTGGCACGATGAGTAAAGCCCGGCTTGAGAACCTCCTCGCCCACTAATTTGCCATTGACATAGAGCTCATATACTCCGAGCGCCGTGGTCATCCACTTTGCCGAGGTTACGGTCTGCTCGTTCTTTACGGTCGAGAGGAACCAATTTGCGCCATCTGCAGCACGGGTGAGTTTCTTGCCCGTAGCCACCGGCGCATCAACCACCGATATCCACTGCGATGAATCCCACGCACTATCGCTCAGGGCGGCAGTGCGCTCGCCTACGCTCTTGAGAGCTTCAACTGTTGTACAACTTGCAATGAGAGCTACGGCCATTGCGTAGAAAAATCCTCTAAAAATGATATTTTTTTCCTTCATAGTTTTAAGTTTTAGTTGTTATTTCGGTAGGTTAAATGCTACCGACATTTCGCGCATCTGCTCGTCGCTCATACCCTCGGGCTCGAAGCCCATATTCTTGGCGGCTATGTAGATAAGTGCCGATTTGTTGAGCACATCCACCTGGTCGAATGCCTGCATAATATCGCAATCAACCGCAAAAACACCGTGCTTCTCCCACATTACCACATCGTAGTCGGCCAACTCGGCAATCGTAGCATCGGCCAACTCGACTGATCCTGGAAGTTTGTAGGGAACGATTCCCAGACCGCGCGGGCAGAATGCCTTGGTCTCGGGAATCATACTCCAGAGCAGATTTGTCGCCACGTCCTTCTCGAGGAAGGTGCGGTTGTGGGACATTGCAACCAATTCGATAGGGTGAGTATGCAGCGAGGCCTTGTAGGGCGAACCCTTTTCGATAAGATAGTTATGCACGCTCAGGTGGGCGGGCAGCTCCGAGGTAGGCTTTACAACCTTGTCGGCGATAATCTCATACGAGGCGCAATCATCGAGTATGCGGATTATCGAGCCATTATCCATCGGGTGGCGAGCCAGGTCGCGCATACGCATATTGGTCCCCTTGCAGTAGAAGTAGCACCCCTTCAGATGGGGCAGAGTTGTACCGATAGGGTAGACCTGACTGATTGCGGGCAGGGCGCGAATCCGATCGTCAATATGCTCGGTGATATTGACCGTGATATTTCCGCCATTACGCTCGGCCCAACCCTTCTGCCAAAGGTAGCCGGCCACCTCGGCAACGCGCTCAATTTCTGCTGCGAGCGCAGGCCTGTTTATCAATATAGATTCCATAGACAGTATCTCTTTTATTTTAATAATTCGGGCAGGAACGAGCTCAGTACCAAGATGCAAAGACCCAAGATGAGCACTGCAATGGTCCTCTTCGAGCAGCCCTTCCACTCCTTTAATATAATACCCCAGACGTTAGCGAAGGTTACGTTCAGAGCCATAAGAATACAGAACGAGAGTGTGGTCAGTGTGGGAGAAGATGTCAAAAATCCCTTGCCGAGGCTCAATCCGAAGAATTGGCTATACCACAGAGCTCCGGCCAGAGCACAGAAGAGGGCGTTATTGAGCCACAGCTTACCCTGTGCGTAGTCCGAAAAACTCTTATTCTTGGCGTTCTGGTAGAGGCAGTAGATGGCATTGGTCACAAATCCACCCAACGTAACGAGCAGTGTCGCGGGAAGAGTCTTGAAGATGTCGGGGGTTAGATCGCCGAAGTTGATCTCCTTGCCGAACTCCAAGCCTACGTTAAAGCAACCGCTCATAACGCCGGCCAGCAGGGCGATAACGATTCCCTTCGGGAAGTTGAAATCCTTGACAGCCTCCCTCTTCTGCTCCTCGGGTAGCGAGTCTGCCTTCATCTTGCCGGCGATACCGATGATAGAGATACCTAACAGCGTTACAACCACACCCGAAATCACGGCAAACGTAAGTGACGAGAGTGCTCCCATCTCGGGGAAGATGGCGTTGAGCAATACAGGGCCCAGAATCGTACCTCCCGCTGCGCAGGTGCCCAAAGCAATGCTCTGTCCGAGGGCTACGCCCAGGTAGCGCATCGAGAGTCCGAAGGTCAGACCTCCAACACCCCACAACACTCCGAAGAGTAGGGTCATCAGGATATTAAAACCCCTCTCGGGAGTGATAAGTTCAAAGAGTGAGTGGCCTGCGGGCACTGCGAGCAGTGCGCCCAAAAGAGGAAAGATGAGCCACGCAAAGACTCCCTGCACTAACCAATAGGACTCCCAACTCCAGCCCTTAATTTTATTGATAGGTACATAGCTGCTCGATTGGCAGAATGCACCGACTGCGATAATAAGCAGTCCGAAGATAATCTCCATAGTCTTCTCTTTTTATCGATTTGCGGAATTGTTTATCGCTTCGAGGTAACCTCCTGCTCGTAGCGCTGAACATCTGCGATAAAGGCCTCGCCCACGGGAACTCCGTTACGCAGGCAGTACATATCCCATACGGCATTCCACGGCATATTCTTGCTCTCCTCCAGCAGTGCCAGACGCTCGAATCCCTGACCCTTAGCCTCATAGTCACGCAGCTGAGCGATAGGCTCCAGAAGGGCCTGCAGCAAACATTTCTGCGTTGCGCGGGTACCGATAACGTATGCGCCGATGCGGTTGATCGAGGCATCGAAGTAGTCAAGACCGATATGTACGCGGTCCAGAGCGTCGCAACGAACGATCTCCTTGCAGAGATCCATCGTGTCGTCGTTCATAATGGTAACGTGGTCCGAATCCCAACGTACGGGACGGCTGACGTGGAGCATAACCTCCGGCACGAAGAGCAGCAGCGACGAGAGTTTGTCGGCAACGCTCTCGGTGGGGTGGAAGTGACCCGTATCGAGAGTTACGATCTTGCCATTCTGCGCACCGTAGCCGATGTAGAAGTCGTTAGAGCCTACGGTGTAGCTCTCCAAGCCGATACCGAAGACCTTCGACTCGATACAATCCTTCATATTCTCGTACTTCTGAGCGAAGATCTGGTCGAGTGAATCCTTGAGCAGGGCGCGGTACTTCATACGGTTTACGGTGATATCCTTGCTTCCGTCGTGTACCCACAGATTCATAATACAGGGATCTCCCTGACGCTTACCCATCTCCTCGGCGATAGCACGGCAACGCTTGGTGTGCTCAATCCAGAAGTCACGGATAGCCTTGTCGGGGTGCGAGAGCGAGAGGTCGCCCGAGAGGGGGTGCGAGAATGATGTAGAGTTGAAGTCAAGTTTCATTCCGTGCTCCAGACCCCACTGAATCCAACTCTCGAAGTGACGGGGCTCAACCTCGTTGCGGTCTACCTTCTCGCCTCCGAAGTCGCCGTAGATCTCGTGCAGATTCAGGCGCTGCTTGCCCGGGATGAGCGATGCAGCCTTGAGGATATCGGCACGCAGCTCCTCGATATTGCGAGCCTTGCCGGGGTAGTTTCCTGTGGCCTGAATTCCGCCGGTAAGCTCACCCGCAGACTCGAATCCGCCAACATCATCTGCCTGCCAGCAGTGCATCGAGATCTCGACCTGCTGCATCTTCTCCAATACCTTCTCGACATCGATACCGAGCTCTGCATAGCGCTCAACGGCGATATCATACGCTTGTTTAATTCTTGCTTCGTTCATAGTTTTACAGTTTTTAGGTTTTTATGATTTTTGCTAATTTTTACTTCATACGTTTGAATGTTTGGTAGGCATCGTTCCAAGCTTGGCTATCCTGCGGGAGGAACTCCTCGGTCTGAACCGAAGAGCGGATAATTTTGCGTGCCTCCGAAAGCGAACCGATAGCTCCGGCACCGATAGCCTGCATCATCACATTTCCGATAGCCGTAGCCTCCGAGGGGCCCGCCAAAACACGCTTGCCAATGGCATTTGCGGTGTATTGATTGAGTAGTATGTTTTTCGAGCCGCCACCGATGATGTGCAGCACGTCAATTGCGAAGGGTGCCATACCCTCCAACATCTCCAACACCTCGCGATAGCGCAAGGCAAGACTCTCGAAGATTGTGCGGATGACCTCAGCGTCACTCTGCGGTGGTGTTTGACCTGTACGCAGGCAGAACTCTTCGATAGCCTTCAGCATCGATGAGGGGTTGGCGAAGCTCGCGTCATCGGGGTTGATAAATCGAGCAAAGGGCTCGGCTGACGAACTCATCTCCACAATCTCGGGGTAGCTGTACTCCTTGCCGTCGCGTGCCCACTCTTTGCGGCACTGCTCCAACAGCCACATACCACATATATTCTTCAGGAATCGGGTTGTGCCATCCACACCGCCCTCATTGGTGAAGTTCAGACGTGAGGATTCGTCGGTGATTATGGGCTGCTTGGTCTCGATACCCATAAGCGACCAGGTGCCCGACGAGAGGTAGGCGAAGCGCTCGTTCTCGGCAGGTACTGCCGCTACAGCCGAGGCTGTATCGTGACCCGCAACTGCCACAACATCGACCTTACCTATGCGGGTCTCGGCTGCGATAGCGTCACTAAGCGATCCGATTACCGATCCGGGGAGTTGAACCTCAGGGAAGATATCGCCCTTAACTCCGGCCGACTCAAGTAGCGAGCACTCCATCTTGCCGGTACGAGGGTTGAGAATCTGAGATGTCGAGGCGATGGTATATTCGCAAATCGCCTTGCCTGTCAGCATATAGGAGAGTGCGTCGGGCATAAAAAGCAATCTATCGGCCGAGGTGATAGGGGTATAGCCCTCCTCTACGGCAGCAAAGATCTGGTAGAGGGTATTGAAGTTCATAATCTGTATGCCGGTCTTGGCGTAGACCTCCTCGCGGGGAGTGATCTCGAAAAAACGCTCGGGAGCGCCATCGGTATAGGGATCGCGGTAGGCGCGTGGCATTCCGAGCAGCGAGCCATCCTTGTCGATGGGGACAACGTCCACGCCCCAAGTGTCGATACCTATCGAGTCGGGGGTGATGCCCTCCTTTACGCACTCCGAAAGGGCCTCCTTGAGGTGCTCGTAGAGTCCGAGCAGATTCCAATAAAACTTTCCGTGCAGTTCGACGATACCGTTGGCAAAGCGGGTAAGTTCGCGTATTTCAATTTTGCCATTTTGGAGTCTTCCCACCACCGAGCGGCCGCTCGTTGC
>JAGBVQ010000011.1 GCA_017630245.1 Alistipes sp.
ATTCAAAATTCAAAATTAGAGCAAACCAAAATCGCCTCGCAGTTTCCCTGCGAGGCGATAGTAGTTTATAATAAACGAGCTACAACTCTCTCTATTCGCAAAATCACAGCCATTCATTATAATTTTGTAATTCTCGGAACTGAGCTGCTAATTCTTGTAAATCTTCACAAAGAAAATCCGCATTAACATTGACAGTTTCAGGGACTGCCGCGAGTTGTACGCCAACTTTTATATTTATATCTTCAATTCTTCTATGGATATCATCGCAAACATTGATCAAATCTAAATTTTCCTGTCCGGCTATTGCGACCATTTCAGTTATCAAACTTTCTATATCCCACAATATCTTACAAAAAAGCAAGTTCCAAGAAGGTTCCTCTCCTGCCGTATATGCATAAGCTGTAGGCACTTTCCTAAAATCACGATTTTTACAAATTTTAGCTATTTCTTCATTGGATGGTATATTATTTATGACATTAGAATTGCGGTATATATCATCATTAGAATACATATTTCGAAACAGACGGTTGCCACTCTCTATTACACTTACTATCCTACTTTTAATAAATACACATTTATCCTTTCTCTGTCTATATCGTGGAATAGTGGTAGTAATAATAAAGATAATTATTCCAGAAACAAACGATATACATATATCTCGGCAAATAACACAGCCATCGCAGAGATTGATTATTGCAACAACTATTGCAAACAATATCAAGAGCAATATTAAAACAATTGAGTCCTTGCCTATGCAATATAGAAACCGCTTAATTGTTCCCATAAATTATATTATCTACGCAAACGTGTTTCAATACTACTGCGTTGTTGATATGTAATTTGCCCGTACTGATCATACGCTGTGAATACATGGCTGCTATATTGAATATCGCCTGAAGATGAATAAGTATAAGTGTAGATGTATTCAGAGATCTTATATCTAACACCAGAGTTGTTTGAATATCCAATATTGGTACTTTTTGTCAGCCATCCCTTGTTGTTATAAGTATAGTTGATTTGGGAAGAAATCTGACCATTTCCATCGTAAGTAATAATTGACTCTACCCCATTGTTTTTCCAGGGCGAAAAATCTCTTGTATCACTTGACGACTCAGTCTTATTAGGCTCTGGTGATTCATTGTAATCATCAGCACACGCTTGGATCGACAGGCTTACCATAACACCAATAGCAAATGCGATAGTCAAAAGAGATAATTTTTTCAACATAATAGTTCAAGTTTTTTGCCGCACAACCCCGACTTGGCTGGTTAGTATAAAAAGAAAGTGTGAGGCTGTTTTCGTTTATCTACAAAGAGGCTCTGACAAAACCTTGACTAAAATAAACGATACGATACCCCACACCCGTACGTAGATGCGATTGGTGCAGGAAAGGGGCACCAAAGGCATACATACAAGGAATGAGTGTTGTTCGTTAATCCCTTAGTCATTTGAAACTGTCAGATTTCTTTGTAAGGAGCGCGAAAAACACTTTCAATATGTCTGCAATCCGAGGACTGCACTACAAAGTTAGAAATTATTCTTAATAGTTGCGGGATTATGCTCTAAAATTTTTAATTTTGCATCAGCGAAAAAGAAAAGACAATGCGAAAAGAACTTACACCGCAACTGAAAGATTACGAACTGATTGATTCGGGTGATTTTGAGAAGCTTGAACGATTCGGGCAATATGTCACACGTCGTCCCGAGCCGCAGGCCATTTGGCGCAAGTCGCTCTCCGAGGAGGAGTGGCGCCGTCGTGCCGATGCATCGTTCCTGCGCGAAGAGCGCAGCGAGGAGCGTGGCGAATGGCGATTCAAACCACACGTTCCCTCGCGCTGGTCGGTAGGTTTCGACTACCGCGGAATGTCGCTCAAAATGCGTTTGGCATTCACCTCATTCAAGCACGTCGGTATCTTCCCCGAGCAGGCTGCAAATTGGGAGTTTATCTACGACCGATGCGAGGCTCTGCGCTCGAAGGGCACAACCCCTAAGGTGCTCAATCTCTTCGCCTACACGGGCGGAGCAACCCTTGCGGCTCGTGCCGGTGGTGCAGAGGTTACGCACGTCGATTCGGTCAAGCAGGTGGTAACGTGGGCTCGCGAAAATATGGAGTCGAGCGGCCTTGACGGGGTGCGTTGGATTGTCGAGGATGCCCTAAAGTTCGTCAATCGCGAGGTACGCCGCGGCAACCGCTATCACGGCATAATCCTTGACCCTCCCGCATACGGCCGTGGCGCTAATGGCGAGAAGTGGGTCTTGGAGGAGAATATAGGCGAGATGTTGGCCTGTTGCGCACAGCTTTTGGAGGATAAAGACTCCTTCGTGGTGCTTAATCTCTACTCGATGGGGCTCTCGGCGATGTTGGCACGCACGGCTATGCATCAGGCATTCGGAGAGCCGCGTCAGGAGCAGTTTGGCGAGCTCTACTTCGAGGACAAGAGCCACAAACAGTTGCCCTTGGGCGTATATTACAGATTTGAAAGATAAAAAGTTATGGTAACACTTACAGTACTTTTCGGACTTTTGAGCGGAAGTCTGCTCGCGGTGCTTGTGGGCATTTTGGGCAGCAAGCGCAATATAGGCTTCGGCTGGACATTTTTCCTGAGTATCGTATTCACGCCCCTCGTAGGCCTTATCTGTGCACTCGTCTCCGAGCCGCTACCACAGGGCGAGCCTCGCAAATGGGGATGTTTGGCTTCGCTGATTGCCGCCATCACGCTGGTCGGCATCGTGTTGCTTGCGATTATGTTATTGGGAGTGGCCGCCTAAAAGATGTAATAAATCACAATGCCGGCCACGGCCGAGAGGAGAATCATCAATATCGGATTAACCTTGCGCCACGAGCCGAGCAGTGCCGCCGCAAAGAGAGCCCAGCTCCATCCATCGATAAAGCTTGCATCCTCACGACTCTCGGGAAATATCAGCAGCAGTGCTGCCGAGAGAATCATACCCAGCACCACCGGAGCCATCGCCTTGACCACACCCGCAACGTAGCGATTATGGCGCAGTTGCAGGAAGAATTTGGTCAATAACACCATAATCGTCAGCGAGGGCAGACTCACAGCCACAGTCGCAACCACCGAACCCCAGAATCCCGCAACCGCATAGCCGATATAGGTAGCCGAATTTATGGCAATCGGGCCTGGTGTAATCTGCGACACCGCAACAATATCGGTAAACTGAGCCGCAGTAATCCAACCGTGCTGCACAACAACCTCGTTCTGGATAAGCGACAACATCGCATATCCACCACCAAATCCGAAAAATCCGATTTTCAGATAGCTTATAAAGAGTTCGAGCAGTATCATCGTTGGTCGGATTTAGCCTTACGGGAGGTTAGAAAAACATATATCACTCCTGCCGCAGCACCTGCGACAAGGAAGAAAATAGGCGAAATCGAGAAGTACCAGACCATAAGGCCTACGGCCACAACCACGACCATAGCCCACCAAGCCATACCTTTGACAATACCCATCAACGGAGCAACAATCAGTGCTACCACCGCGGGTCGCATGCCCTTGAATGCTGCATCGACCACGGGATTATAGCGAATATTTGCAAAGAAGATCGCCACCAGCAAAATCACTGAAAACGAAGGAATTACCACACCCAACACTGCTGCCATAGCACCTGCGAATCCTCGCAACTTATACCCCGCAAAGACTGCCGTATTCAGTGCAATAGGGCCAGGTGCCGACTGTGCCAGAACGAGCATATCGACAAAGTCATCCTTAGCAATCCACCCCCTGCGCTCGATAACCTCACGCTCGATAAGCGGAATCATCGCGAAACCGCCACCGAACGTAAAGAGTCCGATTTTGAAAAAGGAGTAGAATATCTTCAGCAATTCAGCCATTTTTCGTTTGGATAGTTTTAACCATTAACCGTTGCTACCATCGTTACGGCCACGACAGCAGCCGTTTCGGTGCGCAGACGCTGGTGGCCGAGGGTTATCTCCTCGAATCCACGCTCCACAGCTGCAGCCACCTCCTCAGGCGAAAAATCGCCCTCGGGACCGATAAGAATCATCACCGACTCGCCTGCCGAAATTGCTTTGGGCAGGTAAACCTTACCCTTCACAGCCTCACCGCAATGGGCAATAAATCGGCGACCCTCAAAAGGCATATCGAGCAGTTTTCTTAGCTCGGTCATATCGTGCAGCTCGGGGTGATAGGCCTTGAGCGACTGCTTGACTGCCGAGGTTATAACCTTCTGCTCACGCTCGAGTTTGATTGTACGGCGCTCGCTATGAGCAGTTTCCAGAGGAATAAACTCGCTCACTCCCACCTCGGTAGCCTTCTCCAAAAACCACTCGAATCGCTCGATATTCTTGGTCGGAGCCACCGCCATAGTCAGGCGATAAGGCATCTTCTCAAACTCGTGTTCGGTTGAAATCACCCTCACCGTGCAGCGCTTCGGATGGGCATCGACCACCTCGCAAAGGTGCATATCACCTCGGCCATCGGTCAAATGAAGACGATCGCCCTCGCCAAGACGAAGTACGCGGACACAATGTTTCGACTCCTCCTCGCCAAGCGTATAGAGCGGAAGCGTAATATCGGGGGCATAGAATAGCTGCATAACGGTCTGAGATTATTCTAAAAGTTTTATCGTTTGGTCAGGCAAAGTTAAAAATTTATTGGTTTCAAACCGCCCAAACCACCGATAATTACACCCCAAACACAAAAAAATAGCCCTTAAGCGCGGA
>JAGBVQ010000104.1 GCA_017630245.1 Alistipes sp.
CAATCTATTGCCACTGTCCGCTGTAAGGATGGGAAGGCGTCGCATCGGAACAAGTCAGAAGACCTGCCTCTGCATTATTTATTTTGTAACCTGCGGAGGACGGGGCAGAATTGACGGACATTAGGCACATACAGAGCCATAATCACAACCGACATTCGACAATTCTCCGCGCAAAATCGGGGTAAGGAGCCTCGTTAATGTATTTATGAGAAAATCTATTTTTTCGATTGCGGCTGTGGCTGTGGCAATGTTGTGGTGTAGCTCGTGTCAGGAGCCGGACCCTATTATAGAAAAAGGCGAGGTTGTTGATTTTGAAGAGGCCGTGCTGGGTAGCCTTACACTCAATGGGTACAACCCTACCACCTACGAAAATGTTTTGGCAGGTAAGGCACTTGCTACAACCTGCACCGATCCAGATAATCAACTCAATGGATGCCTACTCTTTGATGGTATCCTATATTCGGAGAATGGCGTAAATTTCGGCTCATTCTTCTCGGATTTCTCTCTGCTTTGGGGTGGCACGTTTGATACGGTTCACGCGTTTGTAATCTCATCAAATAACGAATTGACGGTTGGAACTGTACATAATCAGTATAGCGTCTACTCGCCTACGAATGGTGACAATAAATTTGCCGTAGCCTACGACGGAACGTGGTGGTCTCCGACCTACCAAAATCGCTATGGCGTCTACGATCTGCCTACTATCGAGTTTGATAAGCCTGTAAAACCGATAAGTGCAAAGATCGCAAATACAACCTATGCCTACCTTCAGATTATGCAGAACGACCCGAAGGTGCATTTTGCAATGAAGGCCATAGGCTATCTTAATGGCGACAAAACTACCGAAGTGCCTATTATTCTCGCTGCAAACGGTAATGTTATAACCGACTGGAAGAGTGTAAGCCTTGAGGGCTTAGGCGAGGTGGATAAGGTCAGCTTTACGGTTGATTGGAGTCGCACTTATTCCGAAACGAAAGCCCCTGAAACGTGGTGCCCGTTCAGCTTCTGTATGGATGATTTTTGCTTTAGGAGATAGGTAGGTGGTACGAAGAGTATTACATATAAATATCTGTGCGCTACTCTGGCTGCTGACCTCGTGTAATATAGACGAGGTCTATGAGGGTACGGAGAAGGGACCTTCGTCATTTGCCACTACGGTTATTGAGTACACACCGGCACCGGGTCAGTTTATCAACAACACCGTAACATCCGGATTCAACGGCTCGGAATTAACACCTCAAGCAGCGTGTGACTATGCACAACGAAGACTCGAGCAGCGTCAATTCGTATCGCTCGGCGGCTTTGGAGGCTATATCATCGTAGGATTTGACCACGCAGTCGTAAATAGCGAAGGTGGTTATGATCTCGCTATTGCGGGCAACCCTTTCGAGGGCAGTTCTGAGCCTGGCATTGTTTGGGTTATGCAGGACACAAACGGTAACGGAGTGGCTGACGATGTTTGGTATGAGCTAGCTGGCTCTGAGCAGGCAAGCGATGGAACTCTTCATAATTACTCGGTAACATACCATAAACCGACAGCCCCAAAACAGCCTATTCGTTGGGAGGATTCGCTCGGTGATAGTGGCGAAATCGCACACCTTGCAGCCCACCCACACGACTCCTACTACCCCGCTTGGATCTCGACCGAGAGTTACACTCTGCGTGGCACGCGTCTTGCACCACAAACACACTTCAATGGCACGATATGGATTCAGGAGGGATTTGCGTGGGGATATGTCGACAACGAGAATACCACCGACCTATGGCGCGGCAAAGGCTCTGTTGCGGGATTGGTGTTCAATCGTTTTAGGTTGAGCGATGCCGTGACGGCTGATGGCAAGCCCGCAAATCTGCCATATATCAACTTTGTCAAGGTACAGAGTGCGTTAAACTCTCAAAGTGGAGGACTTGGCGAGAATTCAACCGAGGTATTTGCCGTGTGTGATATGCTCTACTTGCAATTAAAATAGGCTACAAATATGAAACATTTTATTACCACGCTATTTGCTCTTATGGTTTCGCTATCTGCTATTGCCGGCGATGCAGAGGGGCTTAACGCCAAGCAAGGAAGTGAATATCCCGTTCTTGGGTTGTGGAAGCAGAACTACATAGCAACCGGCTTTGCAACGAACTCTCCGGTATCTAAATACACATCTGATGTCAAGTTTCAATTGAGTTTAGCTCTGCGTCTTTGGAATATCAAGGATCGAGTCGATATTCTTGCCACCTACTCGCAGCGCAGCATCTGGGATATATACAAAGAGTCGTGCCCGTTTCGCGAAACTGCTTACAACCCCGGTTTCTGGGTATCGTGGCGTGTAAATCCGCAGACAAGAATGTTGTTTGGTATTGAGCACGAATCGAATGGATTAGAGGGTGCACCTTCTCGCTCGTTCAACTACGCTACAGCTGCTTGCCTATACGAGCCTTTTAGCCATTGGAAATTTGGCCTGAGAGCCTGGTATGGATACTATGACCGTGAAAACATAAGTCGCTATTTCCACTATCGTGGAGTGGTGCAACTATGGGGAACATTCCACACCATTAACGACCGTTTTGCGGCTACTGCGATAGTAAATCCGACTGTGACATTCAAGCAGTACAACGTGCAACTCGAAGCCTCGTGGCGTATGGCAAAACGTGGAGATTGGCTGCCGAGTCTTTTTGTGCAGTATTGTTACGGCTACGGCGAGACTATGATCGACTACAATCAACGTTCAAGTAAGATACGACTTGGAATATCTCTAACAAACAGCAAGTTGAATCTTCATTAGAGAAGTGGCAGATTATAGCTGAATATCGAGAGTTTTTGTTATTCAGTTTTGATATTTTAGCCGAAAAATTTTTATCTTTGTAGGCGGATGGTGTGATAGACTATTTTTACACTATCCGCCGTTACTATTTAAGACGAATATTTGTCGAACCTTAATATAATTTAATATGAAGAGTGCATTAGCATATATCGAAACCAATAAGGAGCGTTTTGTCGAGGAGCTATTCGATCTGCTCCGTATCCCCTCAATCAGTGCGCAACCCTCACTCCACAAGGATGATATGGTGCGTTGTGCCGAGTGGCTGGCTGCATCGCTTGTAAAGGCCGGTGCCGACACCGCTCAGGTTATGCCCACTAATGGCAACCCCGTAGTTTATGCCGAGAAGATCGTAAACCCCGAGGCTCGTACCGTGCTTGTATATGGCCACTATGACGTTATGCCCGTAGATCCGCGCGAGGAGTGGCATACAGATCCCTTCGAGCCGGTAATTAAGGATGGCCGCATCTGGGGTCGTGGTGCCGACGATGATAAGGGTCAGCTATTTATGCACGCAAAGGCATTTGAGGCGATGTGCGCGACCGATTCACTCCCCTGCAACGTTAAGTTTATGCTTGAGGGCGAAGAGGAGATTGGCTCGGCTAACCTCTACGACTTCTGCCGCGAGAATAAGGAGTTGCTGGCAGCAGATATCATCCTCGTTTCAGATACTTCGATGATCTCGATGGATACCCCCTCGATCACTTGTGGTCTGCGTGGTCTGACATATATGGAGGTCGAAGTTACCGGTCCCAATAAAGATCTTCACTCAGGCTTGTTTGGAGGCGCTGTTGCAAACCCGGCGAATGTTCTGACTCGCCTGGTATCGTCATTGGTTGATGAGAATGGTCGTGTAACCATCCCCCACTTCTACGATGATGTTCGCGAGCTTACTCCGGCCGAGCGCGAGGCATTCAATCAGGCGCCGTTCTGTCTGGATAGCTACAAACGAGCTCTCGATATCGATGATGTAGAGGGAGAAGAGGGCTATACAACAATTGAGCGCACGGGTGTTCGCCCATCACTGGATGTGAACGGAATCTGGGGCGGCTATACCGGCGAAGGCACGAAGACCGTTATCCCCTCGAAAGCGTCGGCTAAAATCTCGATGCGTCTTGTTCCGAATCAGAACTTTGAGAAGATTGGCGAACTCTTTAAGGCTCACTTTGAGGCGATTGCACCCAAGAGCGTAAAGGTTGATGTTCGCTTCTTGCACGGTGGTGCTCCCTACGTTGCTCCGACCGATATGCCGGCATATAAGGCCGCCGAGAAGGCGATTGTCGATACTTTCGGCAAGAAGCCTCTGCCGTTCTATTCGGGCGGTTCGATCCCCATTATCAGCGGTTTTGAGCAGATTTTGGGCATTAAGTCGTTGCTGATTGGCTTCGGCTTGGCCGAGGATGCAATCCACTCGCCTAATGAGAGCTACGGACTCAACCAATTCTATAAGGGTATCGAGACAATCCCCTTGTTCTACAAATACTTCGCAGAGGAGTAATCTTCCGATTATTGAGTAAGTTTAGGGCTGTTGCAACCATTTGGTTGAACAGCCCTATCTTTTTTAACCAGAACGGTCCAACGGAGATTTCACCCATCCTTTCGCTATAGGATCTGCTCTATTTGAATTCCGACAATGGCGGTTTAAGTATTGATCCGCAGATAGTTTGCATTTTTTTGTAAAACTTTCAAAAAAAGTGTATATATTTGTGTCTGTATTAAACAATTATTAAAACATATTTCACTATGATTGGATTTATTATTTGGATTGTTGGTCTTGTATTGGCTATCAAGGCTGCATTGGAGATCTATCACCTCGAGGGCGATTTTATTAAGAAGGTACTCTTTATCGTTATCCTGCTCTGCACTAGCTGGATTGGCTTGGCTGTTTACTATCTCTACGCACGCGAGAAGGTAGCACAGTGGATAAAATAACCTTATAAGTAGCGGGAAACGATCTCGTAATTCGCTACAGAGTGTTTCGAACACCACAAGAAGATAACCTGATGGTTGTCTTCTTTTTTATTTGATAGCGAGGATGCTTTATGGGAAAGACTCTCCACCGCTCGCCGCGGGGCAAAGTCGAATCAAGGTTGCAAAGCCAGGTAATAAGCCTCCCTTAACAAAGGGAGGTTTGGAGGGATTTTAAGCACGAGAGGGATTTATCCCTCTCTCTGCAAAAAGATTTTGCAAGGGAGGAATTGGCTACTGCGCGAACTAAAGTTCGCTCCGTGACGCCCATCCCCTCCGCTCGCCGCGGGGGCAAAGTCCCCCTCACAGGAGGGGGATTTAGGGGGAGGGTAACACCCTCTCTCTTTCTGCAAAAAGATTTTGCAAGGGAGGAATTGGCTACTACGCGAACTGACGTTCGCTCTGTGACGCCCATCCCCTCCGCTCGCCGCGGGGGCCCTTGCAAAATGAAGAAAAAGACTATGTAAGACTTCTTGAAAAGAAGTTCCTTTTTTGTGAATATAGGTTGGCTTTGTGAGTAAACTCTCAGCCAACCTATACTAACAAAAAAACCTCTGCTATTGCAGAGGTCTTACATCATCTTTTTCCTTTTTGCGGAGAG
>JAGBVQ010000105.1 GCA_017630245.1 Alistipes sp.
ACATTTGCAGTTTCGGTGCTCTACTCTTACATCTATACGCTTATATATCAGCGTCAGAGCATCCTGCTCGAAAACGAACAGCTCAAGAGCGAGAATCTCACCACGCGCTACGACACGCTCGTAAGTCAGATCAACCCCCACTTCTTCTTCAACTCGCTCAACTCGCTCTCGACTCTGGTGCGCGAAAACGACACGAAGAAGGCTTTGACATACATTGACCAGCTCTCCTACACCTTCCGCTATGTTCTGCAAAACAGCCAGAATATGGTGGCACCTCTGTCCGAGGAGCTGAAATTTGTCGAGGCTTATGGCTATCAGTTCAAGATTCGCTACGCCGACAAACTCTTCTTCGACATCGACATCGACGAGCAATATATGGACTATACTCTCCCCTCGCTATCGTTGCAGCCGCTGATTGATAATGCCGTGAAACACAACTCGATAACCAGCCGCAGACCTCTGCACGTCTCGATTCACACGCAGGATGGAGAGTTGGTGGTATCGAATCCCAAATCGCCACTCGTGGAGCCGGCTCAGGGTACCGGCATCGGCCTTAGCAACCTCAACAGTCGTTACGAGCTTATCACCGGCGAGAGCATTGAGATTATCGACACTGAGGAGACCTTCACCGTTAAGCTCCCGTTAGGAAAGCCACAAACCCGCTAATACGCACCGAGAATGAAAGTACTGATTATCGAAGATGAGACAGCAGCAGCTCGCAACCTGCAGAGTATGCTGGAGAGCATAGAGCCCGATATTGAGGTTGTCGGCATCACCGAGAGCATTATCGATACCATCGATTGGTTCGCCGAGAACCCGATGCCCGATATCGTCTTTATGGATATACATATCGCTGATGGCGAGTCATTCCGCATATTTGATTCGGTCGATATCTCCGCTCCGATAATCTTCACTACGGCCTATGACCAATATGCACTTGAGGCCTTCAAGGTCAATAGTATAGACTACTTGCTCAAGCCGCTGAAGGAGGAGGATCTGCATCGCGCTATGGATAAGTGGCGACGCATCACCCACACCGAGCGCAATGAGTACCGTCACCGCATTGACACAATGATCTCGGAGCAGCATCAGCGTAGCGATATGTTCCTTGTCCACGTCAAGGATAAGATCGTTCCGTTGCAGGCTGCAGATATTGCCTACTTCTACACCTCGAACGAGAGGGTTACGGCTCATCTGCTCGACGGCACCTCGCTCCCGATGGATAAGACCTTGGAGGCATTGCAGTCGTCGCTCTCGGAGCACGATTTCTTCCGTGCCAACCGTCAATTCATCGTTGCGCGCAAGGCGGTAAAGGATATTTCCGTATGGTTCGGCAGCCGACTTTCACTCAACCTGACAGTCGAAATTCCCGAACGAATAGTCATCTCAAAGGCCCGAGTTCCCGAATTTAAGCGTTGGCTCACTGCCGTTCAAGCGTAGATTCGGGCGATTCACCCTCTGATTTGGGCGATTGACAGCACAGATAAATATTCTGTGCTTTTTTGTTTCTATATTTGCATCGTAGATGAGTTCTGTATGAATTTCAGAGAATGGTTTGACACACCGTTGCGCGGGTCGTTTTTTTAGGGGAAGGTATTTGGACTTGCGCGGCGGTGTTGTCTTATGCTAACGGATAGGATTGCAGATTATCGAAGATCGTATTATCTTCGCGGACCAAAACAGAAAATACACAAAACACTACAACTTATAATGAAACGATTACTTATTATCTTGGCTATGGCGTTGCTGGTACTTCCCGTATCGGCACAACAGCGCAGTAAGATTACGGCAACAGTCGTAGATGTTAAGAGTGGTGCCGGCGTTCCGGGTGCTGTTATCGAGTTGGCATCGACTGCCAATCCCGACAACAAGAAGTACTACACCACAGGTTATGGCGGCAAGGTTGAGATTGCAAATGTTGCTTTCGGAAGCTACAAGTTGGTCATCACCTTCCTCGGTTATGAGGACTTCGTGAAGGAGTTTAAGGTATCGACCGCAACGCTCGATTTGGGCAAGTTGCAGCTCTCGGAGGGTGCAACCCGCATCGACACCGTCGTAAAGGAGGCTAAGGCACTGCGTACATCGCAGGATGGCGACACCCTCTCCTACAATGCAGGAGCATTCAAGGTTACGGGCGATGCCGATGTCGAGAACTTGCTCAAGAAGATGCCGGGTATTACCATCCAGAATGGCGAGGTGTCGGCTCAGGGCGAGACCGTCAAGAAGATCTATGTCGATGGCAAGGAGTTCTTTGGCGAGGATGTAAATACCGCTATTAAGTCGTTGCCCGCACAGGCAGTTGACCGCATCGAGGTATATAACAAGCTCAGCGACCAGGCAGAGTTCTCGGGTATGGACGATGGCGAGGGCTTCAAGGCACTCAATATCGTTACCCACCGCCATATGCGTCAGGGTCAGTTTGGTAAGATGTACGCCGGCTACGGCTACCAGCCCGAGACCGACGAGATCACTTCGCATCATAAGTACACCGTAGGTGGTAACGTCAATGTATTCAACAACGACAGCCGTCTTTCGGTTATCGGTCTGTTCAACAACATCAACCAGCAGAACTTCTCGTTCGAGGATATCCTCGGTGTGAGTGGTGCCGGAGGTGGTGGCGGCCGTCGTCGTGGTGTGGGTCAGTATATGGTACGCCCGCAGGATGGTATCGCTCTGGTAAACTCGGTAGGTCTTAACTACTCGGATCAGTGGGGTAAGAAGGATCAGGTGAAGTTCCAGGGTAGCTACTTCTTCAACAACACCGACACCCAGAACCTCACAGAGCAGGAGACTTGGTACGAGACCCCCTCTCCGATCGACACCCTTATTAAGAGCAGCCGTACTCGCTCGCTGAACCAGAACCACCGTCTTAATGCACGTCTGGATTGGAAGATTTCGCAGCGCCAGTCGCTTATGTCGCGTACCAATCTGAGCTTCCAGAACAACTGCAACCCCAAACTCGGTAACACCAGCGAGGGCTTCAAGTTCGGCCAGAGCGGTCTTACATATATCAACGATGCTACCAAGCGTAACTCGCACGGTCTCTTCTTCAGTGAGTTCTTGCAGTATCGCCTCCGCATCGGCGAGAAGGCTGGTCGCACTCTCTCGATAAGTGGTCGTTTCAACCTGCGTGACAACTATGGTCTGCGCCGCGTGCGCTCGAACAACGCTGACGCAATCGATTACGGCTCTGACGAGTATAATGCATATATGGAGGAGTTGCGTGCTAACGACGCAATCGCCAACATCACCTCAACCTCGCTCTACAACCCGCTGAATCAGTGGGTGGAGGCTCCCTCGCGCACCTACAACACAGGTGGTACCCTCGAGTACAACGAGCCTCTGGGTAAGGTTACAGCCCTCAGCTTCCAATACCGCTTCTCGTATGAGAATGAGAGCAAGGAGCAGAAGGCATTCTACACCGACGACAAGTTCAACCTCGACGGTGCCGAGGTCAATGAGAATATGACCCAAGACTACCGCAGTGGCTATTGGACACACCGCGTAGGTCCCGGTTTCCGCTACTCGAAGAAGAAGAATACCTTTGTAGCTAATGTCTACTACCAATACTCGTCGCTCGACGGCAATATCGAGGGCGTTAGCGCAGAGCGTTCGGACAAGATCAAGAAGGATTACCACAACGTACTCTACTTTGCGATGCTGAACTATATGTTCAACAAGGAGAACTCGATCCGTCTCTTCTTCCGCTCTTACACCGACAACCCCTCGGTTTCGCAGTTGCAGAATATCTATGATGTCTCGACTCCGCAGTATCTGAGCATCGGTAACAAGGATTTGAACCCATCGTTTATGCACCGTATCAACTTCCACTACATCAACTCGAACGTCGAGAAGGGTCGCACCTTTATGTGGATGTTTATGATGCAGAACCAGCAGAACTACATATCGCAGTCGACCTTCTACAACCGCGATGGTTTTGTAATCAACCAGGGCAACCAGACCTACCGCCCCCAGCAGATCACCTCTTACGAGAATATGGATGGCTATTGGAACTTGCGCACTCACATGAGCCTGGGTCTACCCCTCTCGTTTATGAAGTGTAACCTCAACCTTATGGCAGGCGTAAACTACATCGTAAACCCCTCGGCAGTATACGCCACCTCGGATGATATGTTTGCTCACAAGTTCACCAAGAACTACGCAAACAATATCGGTTACGATGCACAGGTTACCTTGGGTAGTAACATCTCGGATAAGATTGACTTCACCCTCTCGTGGAACGGAGCCTTCAACCAGGTGTGGAATACCGCTGCCGGCAAGAATGAGGAGGGCAAGTTCAAGATGAACAACTACTTCAACCACTCGGTAAACGGATCGCTCAAGTGGATCTTCTGGAAGGGCTTTACCTTCACTGCTGCTTGCTCGTATGTTCAGTACCTCGGTTTCACCAACAAGTATAACGAGGATTACGTTCTGTGTAACCTCTACCTCGGAAAGAAGCTCTTCCGCAACCAGCTGGGCGAGATTCAGATTGGTGTAAACGACGTGGCTAACCAGAATACCGCATTTGTTCGCAGCACAGGCTCGGGCTACACCCAGAACCTGACCAACAGCGTAATCGGTCGCTACTTCAGCGTTCAGTTTGTCTACAACTTGCGCCGCTTCGGCAAGAAGGGCTCGACAAATATGAAGGATTACGACTACAATGAGTCGAAGAGTGGTGTCGGCGTAAACGGCTACACAGGCGGTATGCGTCGCCCGATGGGTCCTCCGCCTATGCGTCGATAAGGATTCGGGATAAAATGAATAGGGTGTCGCAAAACGACACCCTATTTTTATTGTGTTAAAAGAGAGACATTCAGCCCCTACCCTTTCAGAAACTCCACCAACTTCTGCACTGCTCGACCACGATGCGAAATGGCATTCTTCTCCTCGGCCGACATCTCGGCAAAGGTGCAGTCGTAGCCCTCGGGAATAAAGAGCGGGTCGTAACCAAAGCCTCCGCAACCCGCCTCGCTCTCGGCAATATAGCCCTCAACAATGCCCTCGAAGAGGTGCTCCTCGCCATCGAGAATAAGAGATATGACCGTGCGGAAACGAGCCTTACGATTGGCAACACCCTCCAGATTCTTCAACAATAGGCGGTTGTTGGCCTCGAAGTCGTGGCCATCGGTCGCATAACGAGCCGAGCGCACTCCGGGCTCGCCACCCAGCGCTTCAACCTCCAATCCCGTATCGTCGGCAAAGCAGTTCTTGCCCACGCGGTCGTAGAGGTAGTGCGACTTCTGTGAAGCGTTGCCCTCGAGCGTTGCAGCCGTCTCGGGAATATCCTCCGTAATGCCGCAGTCGCGCGGTGTTATAAGTTTGAAGTTGTCACCCAGCACAGCTTGTACCTCGCTGAGTTTGTGGGCATTGTTTGTCGCAAAGATAATTTCAGTCATTTTTTCTACTATTTATTCTCGGCGTAGGTAGCGATTTGATTCTTAACCTCTACTATGGTTGCACGCTCGCTCTTGCGAACAAGATCCTTATAGAGTATATCCATCTTACCCGAGATTATTTGTGCTCTTTTGAAGAGTATCGGTTGGAGCGAGTGATACTCAATGGTGTAGTCACTATACGCAGAGTCCGTGCTAACTCCACTAATGTTGGTCATTGTCAAATCGCAGCTTCTGGTGCCTTCATTGAGCACATACTCGACATCGCTCTCCTGCGCCACACAGAAGCTATATGGGCTCCAGGTCGGATTGCCGCTCGAGAAGTGGAACTTATTTGTTTGACCCTCAACACCGGTCGCAGTGCCGATATACTGCTTGGAAAAGCCAATATTATCTTCCCAAGCATAGAGGCTCCACTCCGCACCTTCATCGAGTCGCTTGCCGCCGGTCTGAATCGAGTAGATCTCCTTGTGGTAACTACTAATATTATAAACCAATGTATACTCGCCCTCCTCACTGCTCACCGACGAGAGCCTGCCGAATGTCGCCATATAGGCATTATTGTTGATCATTATCTCGTTGAGATCCACGACTATCTGCATATACCCGTGCTCCACTTTAAGACCGTCAGCCACCCTATTCCAAAGCAATCTTTCAGCATAAGAGGTTGGGCCGATATCTGCACTCTCCAATTCGCAAGCCGACAGGAGGGTTGTCGCCAAAGCGACCATCAAAATCGAAAAATATCGTCTCATAATCCCTCCTCCTACTTTTGTTTCTTAACTGCATTAAACTTATAGCCAATGCCCGCACGGCACCAGCCCGACATACCGACTCCAAACTCGGCAAAGCCGAAGAACTTGCGACCAAACGCGCAACCAAAGAGCGTAGCATCGCCCCACAGATACAACCCGTCAAAGTCGGTAACCAGAGCCACCGAAACTGCCGAGTAGAGCTGTACCCTCTCGCGATAGAACCAGCTAAATCGCACCGTAGGCATCACCGAAAGCATGTAGCGATCGAGATTTTCGATCTCCTTATGCGTGTGTATATCCTTGCGCTTGCGAGTCGATGCGCCGAAAGCCACCGTACCACCATACTGCAACCAGCGACGATCCTGATAGGTATAGGTTAAGGTATAGTTGCCGATAAATCTACGAGCCGTTCGATAGGTATCCGCATTGGCCATCTGATCGGCAAAGTTGCGATCGACATCCTCATAGTAATCTCCCTCGTCAAGCATAAGGATGGTCGGCAGGCTGAGTGTTCCCACGCCGACACGGATATCGTGTTTCGGAGTAAATTTAGGGATGCGCGTCACAACGGTCTTGATCGTCATAGAGTCGGTCACCACCACCGAACTCGTTCGACTCTGCGCCACCACCCCTTGCGCCACAAAGAGCGCCAAGAGCATCATTGCAAGATTTCGAATCTTTCTCATAAGGGTAATTATTAAATTGTTAGACAATTGGGTGGCGATCTCCGTTTTCAAAGCAAATTACCCCCCCCTTAATTTTTGCAATATATTGATTTTCTTACACTTACAACCGTCACAACGACATCAATCGCAACTACCTGATTACTTAGTCACAGCCAGCTCATCGAGGCGGTGGTCGGTGCAGATCTTGTCGATAATAGCCTTAACAACGGTATCCATCTCCGAACCCTCGCTGTAATCGGCCGGGCAGACGTGGTTTACTCGATTGTCGCGAATCAACGTAGCCATATCCTTTCGTGCGCTCTTATCCTGCGGGTTGTAGACCGCAATCGAGTGACCGCCGAAATTCTTCACCAAGCGCATACAGGGGATATCGGTCGTACCGTCGCCAACGTAGATCATATTGCTGAATGGCACGGGGCGATCCTTCTCCTCGATATAGCGATTAACCAATCGGCTATCGTAGACCGACTCCACGCCCTTATTGATCTTGAAGATAAACTGAGTTTTATTGGTATAGTTTACCGCAACGCCGGGCCAATAGGCGATACCATCCACATCGTAGAGGAATTTGCAGGCGTAGATCTTGCGGAACTCGTGAGCAATCTCGGTACCCTCGATAATCTCCGTAAGACCCGACGAATTGACGTAGTGCACCACATTAAGGCCTCGCTCGGCTCCATAGGCGTTGATGCGCGAGAACCACTCCTTCACTCCCTCATAGAGTTGAATACGGCGACCCGACTCCTGAAATGCCTCACGGCGCAGCGAGAGATTGGTGGCCTTCGCCTCCTGAATCATCTTGGCCATATAGGTAAGGATTCCGTCAGCATCCTGCTCCTCGGCAAGCGAGTTTGCCTCGTGCCAAAACTCCTTGTTGCTCTTACCCACTGCGGGGATAAAGTCATACTCCTGCATATTGCCCGGCGAGAGGGTGCCGTCAAAGTCATAAATCAGTGCTACTGTAGGTCTATTGCTCATAGTTTTATAATTTTACCTCAAAGATAGTAAAAAATATAACATATCGACATTTTTTTGCTAACTTTGCCTATATGAAATACGATTTTAACAAGAGTATTGAGCGCCGTGGCTCGGGAGCTCTGAAGTATGACGGGCTCAAGCAGTGGTACGGCACTGAGAATCTGCAGCCTATGTGGGTGGCAGATATGGACTTTGCCACGCCCGATTTCATCATTGACGCCATTCGCCAGAGGCTCGACCACCCTATTTTCGGCTACACGATAGAGCCAGAGCGTTACCGCAAGGCTATTGCCGAGTGGATACTCTCGCACCATAATTGGCAGATTGAGCACCATTGGATAAGCTACATTCCCGGCATTGTCAAGGGCATTGCTATGGCGATGCTCTCGCTTCTCAAAGCCGGCGATAAGATTATCATCCAACCGCCCGTCTACCACCCCTTCCGCAACGTGGCTGCACACAACGGATTCGAGATTGTCGAGAACCCTCTACGCCTCACCGAGGTGGGTGGCTACGAGATAGACTTCGAGAATCTCGAGGCTGTCACCGACCCTCGCTGTCGAATGTTGATTCTGGCCAATCCTCACAACCCCGTGGGTATTATGTGGAGCCGTGAAACACTTTCTCGACTTGCCGACTTCTGTCACGAGCGAGGCATTATCGTAATCTCCGACGAGATTCACTGCGATATGGCTCTATGGGGCAAGCAACATATCCCCTTTGCTTCGGTGAGCGACAAGGCTGCCGAGTGCAGCATAACCTTCGGAGCACCATCCAAGACATTCAATATCGCCGGCATAGTAGCCTCTTATGCCATTGTGCCCAGCGAGGAGTTGCGCAATAAGTTCTTCGGCTGGATGAGCGGTAACGAGCTTAATCAACCCGATATCTTCGCCCCGATAGCAACTATTGCAGCCTTCGAGCAAGGCGAGCAGTGGCGCAAGGAGATGCTACACTATGTAGAGGAAAATATCTGCTTCGTGGAGGAGTTTTGCAGAGAGAATATCCCGCAGATTGTTCCTATTCGTCCCGAGGCGTCGTTCCTTGTCTGGCTCGATTGCCGTGCGTTGGAGCTCTCGCAGGAGGATCTTGTAGAGCTATTTGTAGACAAGGCTCATCTTGCCCTTAACGATGGTGCGATGTTTGGAGTGCAGGGCCAGGGTTTTATGCGCCTCAATGTCGGCACTCCACGCGAAACCCTGCATCAGGCCCTCCGACAGCTGCAGGAGGCTTTAGACTCGTAAAACATAAAAAGAACTAAAAATATGGAATTCAAACAGTTAATTGAAAAGCGCCGCAGTGTGCGCAAATTTTCGGACCGCAAGGTACCCCGCGAGGTTGTGGAGCGTATTTTGCAGGCGACCTTCACCGCCCCCTCGTCACGCAATAGCCGCTCGACACGCATCTTCGTGGTCGAAAACCCCGAAATCATCGAGAAGATGTCGCAGATGCGCGACTACGGCTCTGCATTTCTGAAAAATGCACCTTTGGCGTTTGTCGTTGCGGGCGACACCTCGCTCACAGATCTCTGGTCGGTCAACTGCTCGATTTCGACAACTATGCTACAACTTGCTTGCGTTGAGGAGGGTTTGGCTTCGTGTTGGGTACACGTTGACGGACGCCCCCAACTCAAGGATGAGCCCGAGGGGGCGCAAGCTATCGACCTGCTGCGCACGCTTCTGCCCTTGCCCGATAGTTATGAGGTGTTGTGCGTAGTGGCTGCGGGTTATTCCGACTTCAGCCCTGCAGCTCTGCCCGAGCACGACGATATGGCAAATGTCGTTTGGATTGAGTAGATAACATATTGAGGGTGAAAGCTTTCCGACGAGCAATTCTTCTTATAGTTGCGACTCTTGCAGCTATGATTTCGTGCGAAAAAGCGAACGAAAATAGGGATAATACGCCCGAGGAGGAGAGCTGGGAGAATGCGTGGACCTACAACCACAACAAGGTCGGGCCACTCGTATCAACCATCTGGGGAGCCTTTATTGACACTCGCGAGATCGACTTTTGGCATATCTATCTCTCGCCGGTAACGAATATTGAGTTTGAGGAGGTTGCAGATTTCTCGCCGGTAAAGATCACCCTGCCGGTGGACTTCCCGTTAGACGGATCGAAGATACTCTTCTGGCAAGATCAGTCGATTGTGGTAGAGTATGGCCGTGAGAAGTGGAGCTGGGAGAACTCGCCCAAGGGCTACGTCAAGGCGGCATACGATGCCCGTGACAACTTCTTTGAGATTCGTTTCAGCACGGCAAGCAAACTCAAGGGCTACTACTGCGGCGAGCTTACCATTATCGAATAACACACCTACATCACAAACACAACAAGGGCTGTCACAACTCAGAGTTGGACAGCCCTTGTCTATATTGGAGAATATTACTGTGCGGGAGCAGCCTCAGGAACAGCAACAGCCTCAGGAGCCGCCTCTGCGGGAGCAGCCTCAGCAGCAGCCTCAGCAGCCTTCGGGCACTCGGGAGCCTTCTCGCAACCTGCACAACACTCAGTCTTTACACACTCTGCAGCATTCTCGGGGCAGCAATCTGCCTTCTTCTTATTGCAATTACCGCAGCTAACCATAGCAACGGCTGCAACCAACATCACAAACGAAAAAATCTTCTTCATAACCGTTAATATTTAAGTTTATTTAAAAAGTGTTGTCACAAAATTATAAAACTGCATTTTAAAATGCAAGCAAAATTTAATATTTTTTACAAACTTTTCGATTTTTGCAAATTTTTAAGCATATAGCAGACTGCACAGCCAAAATTTACACGCTAATAGTTGTGCCAATTCTGAGAATTGTGTAACTTTGACCTGTTTTATTGCAAACTACCATAAATCATATATGAGAAAGATTCTACTTACCCTGCTTTTGGTGGCGATTTCGCTCGGTGCTGCCGTGGCGCAAAACGCAAAAAATACGCTTAACATCGACCCCGCGAGTTTCCGCCCCGTGCAGACCGGAACACTGTCGGGCGTAGCTATTGATAAGATTGCCAAGGACCGCTCGCAGCGCGAGTGCGCCCGCATTAAACTCCACGTCAATCGTATGACGCGCGAGGAGATCGAGCAACTCCAAGTGCACATTATCGGCGGTATGGTTGCGCTGACCAAGCGTGAATTGGCCTACGAGGGC
>JAGBVQ010000106.1 GCA_017630245.1 Alistipes sp.
AGGCCCACGCACCCTACTCTAATTTCCACGTTGGAGCTGCGGCTCGTCTGCGCAGTGGAAAGATTTTGAGTGCGGCAAACTTCGAGAGCGAGGTCTATCCTGCAGGATTGTGTGCCGAGCGTTCGTTGCTCTTCTATCTGCAGACCAACTTCCCCGATGATGTGGTGGAGGCATTGGCTATCGCCTCAGAGCCTTCGGAGAGGGAGTGCTACCCCTGTGGTCAGTGCCGTCAGGTGTTGGTCGATGTCGAGCGCAGACAGGCGAGCCCAATGCGTGTTATTATGTCGGGCGCAGGTACCGCTTCGGTGGTTGAGCGTGCGGCAGATCTATTACCCTTTACATTCAAGTTGTAATGTTTCACCCCGAAGACTTAATTTACGAAGATAACCATATAATGGTCGTTGCCAAGCGTTGCGGCGATCTGGTACAGCCCGACCCCTC
Organism: Alistipes sp.; assembly: GCA_017630245.1. Lineage (GTDB taxonomy): Bacteria > Bacteroidota > Bacteroidia > Bacteroidales > Rikenellaceae > Alistipes. The sequence continues at coordinate 442 of JAGBVQ010000106.1, forward strand.
GGGCGAGAGCGCACTCGAGAATGAGATCAAGGCCTTTCTGAAGGTGCGTGACCACAAGGAGGGCAACGTCTTTTTGGGCGTTGTTCACCGCATTGACCGCCCCGTGAGTGGAGCGGTGCTCTTCGCCAAGACCTCGAAGGCGCTCTCTCGCCTGAATGAGATGTTGCGCGAGGGCGAGATCTCGAAGACCTATTGGGCAGTGGTCGAAAATATGCCCCAAATCGAGGAGGGAGAGTTGCGCCACTGGATTTTGCGTGACGGCAAGACCAACCGTTCTCACGTCTATAACGCCCCGAAAAACGGAACCAAGGAGGCTCGTCTGAAGTATAGGATGTTGTGCCGTAGCGACCGCTACACTCTGCTGGAGGTGGAGTTGCTTACGGGTCGCCACCACCAGATTCGCGCTCAGCTCTCGAAGATCGGTTGCCCGATTAAGGGCGATTTGAAGTATGGCGCAAAGCGCTCGAATCCCGATGGCGGAATCTCGTTACACTCGCGCGCTGTGGAGTTCCTGCACCCCGTGCGCAAGGAGCCTATGCGTATAGAGTGTTCTGTGCCTCGAGAGGATAATCTGTGGCGCTATTTCGAGGAGGCTGTAAGTTAGTGGTGCTATGAGATTGCTTATTCAACGTGTTCGCCGTGCAGCTGTAGAGATTGGCGGCGCAGAGTTTTCGCGCATAGGGCAAGGTCTGCTCGTGCTGGTCGGCATTGAGGCTGCAGATACGGAAGAGGATATCGAGTGGCTCGTAAAAAAACTGCTTGGTCTGCGCATCTTCGATGATGAGCAGGGGGTGATGAATCTCGATGTTCGTCAGGTTGGAGGAGAGGTGCTCGTTGTGAGCCAATTTACCCTCCACGCTTCGACCAAGAAGGGCAACCGCCCATCTTATATCCGCTCGGCGCCCGAGGCCGTATCGCGTCCGATGTACGAGAAGTTTGTGGCTCGAGTTGAGGCGGAGCTGGGGCAGAAGGTGCCCACGGGCGAGTTTGGTGCCGATATGCAGGTGTCGCTCGTAAATGACGGTCCTGTGACAATTTGGATTGATTCGAAAAATAAAGAATAGAGATAAATGAAGAGATTTTTTATGCTTCTGCTTGCAGTGTCGCTTCTCTGCGCCTGCAGTGATGTTGAGCCCCTCCCCGGTGAAGACGATAAAGATAAAGTCGAAAACGAAGGTGGTCAGGGTGGCTCCGACGATAGTGATTCGGGCAACCAAGGTGGCTCGGGCAACGAGGGCAACGAGGGCAACGAGGATAACGAGGGTGGCTCGGGAAATGAGGGTGGCTCGGGTAATGAGGGCACTCAGACCCCTGCCGAGCAGGCTCAGATTGTAATTACTCCTGCAAGCAAAGGTTGGCCGACAAGCTACCCCTCATCGCAGAGGGCTTTCACGCTTGATGACTACGAATACTACCTTCTCAATGCTGCGATCTATGATGCGGGCAACGGTATGCAGTTCAAGAAGCAGACCGGTTATATCGCCAACAAGAGCGTGTTCGGCACATTGGTAAGTATCGAGCTTGTCAAGGGTGGCGCGCATTCGGGTAAAATGTTACTTCATATCGGCGATTCAGAGATGCCGGCCGAGACCGAGATCAAGGCAACCGAGACATCTAACGGCTACGCCTTCGACTGTACAAATTACAACGCTAAATACTTCAAACTCACC
>JAGBVQ010000107.1 GCA_017630245.1 Alistipes sp.
GGTTACGAGCAATGATACCTACTGCCTCGCCATTCTCAACAACAACATCGAGCATCTCGTGACGAGTGTATGACTTAACCGAGCCACGAGCAATCTCCTTGTTCAATGCTGCATAAGCACCGAGCAAGAGTTGCTGACCGGTCTGACCACGAGCATAGAATGTACGCGATACCTGAGCACCACCGAACGAACGGTTAGCCAGAAGACCGCCGTACTCACGAGCGAAAGGTACGCCCTGAGCTACGCACTGGTCGATGATGAGGTTCGAAACCTCAGCCAGACGATAGACGTTAGCCTCACGAGCACGGTAGTCACCACCCTTGATAGTATCGTAGAAGAGGCGATATACCGAGTCGTTATCGTTCTGGTAGTTCTTAGCTGCATTGATACCACCCTGCGCTGCGATCGAGTGTGCACGGCGCGGAGAGTCCTGGATGCAGAATACCTTTACATTGTAGCCGAGTTCGCCGAGCGAAGCAGCAGCAGATGCACCGCCCAGACCGGTACCCACGATGATAATGTCGAGTTTACGCTTATTGGCGGGACTCACTACCTTAATAGCTGCCTTATGGTTGCTCCACTTTTGAGCCAACTCACCTGCAGGAATTTTGGAATCTAATTTTAATGCCATATCCTTATTTTGTTTTTAAGTTTTTAATCAAAAATTAGCAGCAAGTGCAGCAGAGGAGACCGTTACCCTTGAGGAAGAATACTACTGCAACGAGTGCGAAACCTACGCAGATAAGGGTCGAGATGATAGTCGAGATGCACTTAAGGCGGGGATACCAAGTATCGTTAGCCCAACCTGCAGTCTGGAACATCGACCATACGCCGTGAGTGAGGTGGAACCAGATTGCTGTCAACCAAACAACGTAGATAAGCACGTTGTACCACTGCTTGAAGGTGTAAGCAATCAGAGCTGCACCATTTGTGGGCTCGAAACCGAGAGCGTTCTCGTGACCACCCATAATCTCAACCAACTGCATCTTCGACCAGAAGTGCACAAGGTGAATAGCCAAACCGCCCAAAACGATGAAGCCGATAACGAGCATATTCTTCGATGCCCAATCAACACCCTTCTCCTTAACGGTCATTGCATAGCGCACGTTACCGCGAGCTTTGCGATTCTGCCAAGTGAGCAGCAGTGCGTATGCGAAGTGTACTACCACGCCGCCTGCGAGGATAACTGTTGCAACGAGTGCATACCAGTTAGCACCAAGGAAGGCGCAAATCATGTTGTAAGCCTCGGCCGAGAAGAGCGCTGCGCAGTTCATAGCCATGTGGAAGAGCAGGAAGAGTACGAGGAAACAGCCGGTTACAGCCATTACGAGTTTTCTTCCCAACGACGAATTAATAAGAAAACAATTCATAATTTTAGAAATTTGATTTATATTTGTTCGTGAAAATGCACTTATAAGAGACTGTTTGAATTTTATTTCGAGATTATTTGAGAGCTATTTTTTAACAGGTTTTTATTTGAGATTTGCAACTAATAGCGGGCTATTTGAAAAAAAATCAAATAAAAAGATGCCCAAAAGAGCCTCAAAGAATCCGAAACTAATCTTACAGTCAAAGGTTTTACACTTTTAATAAAATTCAAAACAGTTTCTTTCTATTGCACAAAGATAATAGATTGTTTGCGGAATAACAACAAAATTTGCGACTTTTTAGGGTGTGCGAGCGTGTTTTTAGCTATTTTCTACGATATAAGGCCGAACACAACCGCTGCAAAAGGCAAAAAATCGAGTAAAATTCTATGGAAAAACGACAAATGCGACAGCTGCTGCGTAGCAGAATATCCGAGATTTCGACCGAGCAACGCGAGGTTGCCTCGCGCGAGATCTTCTCGGAGATAGCGACTCTGCCCGCCTTTCGCAAGGCGCAGGTTGTGGCGCTCTATGCTGCACTGCACGACGAGCCGCAGAGTCGGGAATTTATAGCCGAATGGTATGGTCGCAAGCGTATTGTCCTGCCACGAGTGGAGGGCGATGTGATGCGATTTTACGACTACTCACCCGAGCAGATGATCTCGGGCTCGTTTGGTATAGACGAGCCGCAGGGACCGATTGCTTGCCCGCCTGAAGAGATCGATTTTATGGTTGTTCCGGGGGTGGGATTTACCATTGAGGGTGGTCGTATGGGACGCGGTAAGGGCTTCTACGATAGGTACTTATCGCAGCCCTTGTTTAGAGCCTTTACCGTTGGAGTCTGTTTTAAGGCGCAGATTGCTGAGTCGCTCCCCTCGGAGCCACACGATAAGGGGCTGGATCTTGTCGTCGCTCGCTAAAATCCCAACCTTAATTGACAAATACCGTCTTGAAATATTGCTCAAAGAGAGAGCGTGCAGCCTCTAGCTGCTCGGGGGTATTCTCCTTTACATCTTTGAGCTTATACTCCTGACCCATAGCCTCATACTTATGCACACCGAGGGTGTGGTAGGGTAGCACCTCGACCCTCTCCAACATCTTGTATTCGCCAAACTGCTCTCCCAGAGCGCGGATGTCCTCTTCGCGGTCGCTATATCCGGGAACAAGCACATATCTCAGCCAGAAGGGGCGGTTATGCTCCTCGAGCCAAGCCGCAGTCTGAAGGGTGCGCTCATTGCTGCGCTCCGTTAGCAGAAGGTGTTGAGCCGCGTTGTGCTCCTTGACATCAAGCAGAACGAGATCGACTATCGAGAAGAGCTCCTCGACCCACTCATTCCAGACCGAGCCGTTGGTGTCGATGCAGATGTGGATTCCCTGCTCCTTCAATCGTTTGCAGAGGGGGATAAGGGCTTTGGCCTGCAGTGTAGGCTCGCCAC
>JAGBVQ010000012.1 GCA_017630245.1 Alistipes sp.
ACAATCAGCCGGAGGGTTATGAGGATATAAAAGTTGTTGCCGGCAAGGTCCGTTTCTACTTATCAGAAAAGGCTGATGCGACTCGCACGGCTGCGAGTATGACACCCCGCGATTGGGCCAAATCGAAGGTTGAGGTGAATGGCAAAAGCTACGCAATAAGTATGACCGACGAGCAGACCCCGCGCCCCTATGTTGAGGTTGAAGAGACTGAGTCGTATAAGGCGACGTTAATGACCTCCAATTCGGCTAAATGGTATGGCAAAACCCGTAAGGAGATAATGTTGCCCCATTCGCAGATTCACCACTCGGCCGTATCGAGTATCAAGTCGTTCCCGATGTTTGCGGAGTATGCCAAGGCGACGGGCAATAAGCTGATTTTTAATGACGGATTTGCTATGATTATGGTCAAGTTGAGAGGCTCGGCCAAGATCTCGTCAGTGAAGATTGAAGGGGCTGATAATGAATCTCTTGCAGGACTTTCGGCCATCTCGACCGAGGGTGACGGGTTTATGGTAAAGAGGGGTATGCCGTTTGTTGCGTTGAACTGTACCAACAAGGGTGATTATGTGCAACTTTCCGACTCGAAGACCACCAACTTCCGCCTTATGGTAGCTCCCGGAGAGTACCCCGAGGGAGTGCAAATCTCGATCTGCGACTCGCAACACGGAGCAATGTTTGTCACCACCGAGCCGTTGAGTTTGGCTGCGGGTGATCTCCACACCGTTGCGATGACCTACAAGAGCGAAGAGGATATTATCTTCTATGAGGGTTTCGATAACTTCGTCTGGGGCGGTGATGTGATGAAGGGAGAGAGGGGCTACGGCTTTTCGCCTACATCCGAGAGGATGACGCTCTCTTCGGGCACTGACCTTACAGGTTATGAGGATGCCTTTGCGGAGGTGCCATTCGATTACCCCGGAACGGGCTTTGTTCAGCCAAACTCATGGAATGACGTTAAGACAAAGTGCGTGGGCGAGGTGCATCAACTCTCGGAGAGCTATGTCAAGAGCCGAAATATCGGCGATTGGCTCTATATGTATCGAGTTCAGGAGCACCCGGGCTATGTTGCCTCAGGTGCGGATCTAACCAGTAGTCGAGGCGTACTTTCGCCAACCAATATGGTAAATATCGATGGCATCTGCGATGTTAAGGTCAGACTCCGCTTTGCTCTGCAGAGTGCCTATTATGGAGGCCTTGAGCTGTCGGTGCTCTATGGTGGTGTGATCAAGAGTGCAAAGATTAACGGTAAGGAGATCGGACTTGGTCCCGGATCGTTGGAGTATAAGGCTAATACTGCGAAGATATCATTGGCAATTGATGAGTCGTACTTTATCCCTTCATCACTCTCGGCAGTAAACCAATGGCAGGAGCTCGAAGTTGTGATCAACGGAGCCTCAGATGGCACTCGTCTTCACTTCCAAAATACGAAGACTTCGGGTGGAAATCTCGGTATCTATATGGACAAGATTGAGGTGCGTAAGATTTACGATTGGGAGGATAAGGGCAACCTGCGCGTGATGTTGTGGAATATTCAGAACGGAATGTGTGCCGACCAGCATAACAACTACGACAACTTTGTCGAGTGGGTCAAAAAGTACGATCCCGATATCTGCATCTGGTGTGAGTCCGAGTCGATTTACAAGGATAAGAGTAACGAGAGGCTGGCGAATGACAGCGATAAGTATCTGCCCGATAATTGGGATAAGGTGGCGGTGCGTTACGGCCACAACTACGTTGCAGTGGGTGGCAACCGCGATAACTACCCGCAGACCATAACCTCAAAGTATCCCATCAATGTCGTGCAGAGGATTACCAATACTGATGATGGAGGTCTGTATGGCACAAAGTGTATCTTGCACGGTGCTGGCCATTTCCAAATCGATATTCACGGCAAAAGACTTAATATCGTAACCTGTCATATGCTCCCTCACCCTTATGCTCCGGGTACTCCTGCGTCAAATCAGGCGGCAAGTGAGGCTGCTTATGAGGGCGACTACTTCCGCGAGTATGAGATGAAGTATATCGTCAAAAAGACCGTTAATAACTCTTCGTATGCGGGTGAAGAGTATTGGTTGCTTGGTGGCGATACCAACTCACGCTCGCCCTATGACGAGTGGTATTATGGCACCTCGACATTTGCCCCGTGTAAATATTTGGTGCATAAGCATATTATCGAGAATACCGATCTGAAGGATGTTATTGCAGACCGTCTGCCTAAGGACGAAACTCACTTTGTAACCACAACTTATGGTGCGACCCGAATAGATTTCCTCTATGCTTCGCCTAAGTTATTCGATGCCATCACCAACTCGGTTACTTTGATGGACTCTTGGACCAACGAGATTACCCGATGGGAGTATTATAATCAGTTCTGGTATCCTTCAGATCATAGGCCTATAGTGGTTGATTTCAAATTGTAGAGGATCTTTATAACAAGGCTCTTTCGGCATCTGCCTTGAAAGTGGTGAATAAGTAGTAAAAAGTAAAAATCCATAAATTAGATATTTCACTTTTTGCGTTATTGCACCCTCTGCAAGAAATAATTTTGTATTTTGAATATTGAATTTTGAATTGCATAAGCTATCTTTGTGCAATTGTGCGTATGCGCATACATAAAGCAGCAGAAAAAATATAAACTATATTATGGGAAAAATCATTCTTACGGGCGATCGTCCGACCGGAAAACTCCACTTGGGACACTTTGTTGGCTCACTGCGTCGTCGTGTTGAGCTTCAGAACTCAGGCGAGTTTGAGCGTATCATTATTATGATTGCCGATGCTCAGGCACTGACCGACAATGCCGACAACCCCGACAAGGTGCGTCAAAATATTATCGAGGTGGCACTCGATTATCTCTCGTGTGGTCTTGACCCCGAGAAGTCGACCCTTTTTATTCAGTCGCAGGTCCCCGAGTTGTGTGAGTTGGCATTCTATTATATGAACCTCGTTACGGTACAGCGCTTGCAACGCAATCCGACCGTTAAGACCGAGATCAAGATGCGCGGTTTTTCGGAGGAGGCAACCGAGGGCGATACCACCCAGCGTCAGGGTATCCCCGTAGGTTTCTTTACCTA
>JAGBVQ010000108.1 GCA_017630245.1 Alistipes sp.
CCCATCTGACACCACTCTCATCTCGCACTTCGCGCAGTCGAACTCCAAGCGGTAGCGGTGGGTGCCGTGTTCGATGAAGAGGTCGCCACGGAGGGTGGGGTTTTTGAGTAGGCATTGGCCGATTTCGCGGCGGATGCAGTAGCTCGACACCATTACGCACTCGCCCCCGAAATCCTCGCTCAACTCCAACGGTGCGGCAATATGCTCCACGCCACACTCCGCGTAAAACTCCCGCGCAAGGCGGTTGGTGACATTATCCTGCGGAGCGAGTTGTTTGGTGGGGTAGAGGGGTTTGCTATCGTGGCGGAGAGCCGAGTCGATAAACGAAGCCAAGTATTGCTCGAAATCGTAATCTGCCACTCGGCTTTGCTCAAGACTATCGAGCGTATCTCGGCGCAGCTCGGCAATCACCGACATCGGAGCAAAGCGCAGATTCTCGATTGAGATATTGCGCACCTCAAAAATCGTGTCGCCCGAACGAGAGAGTTGTCGGCGCAGAGCCTCCTCGCCCTTCGCCTTATTGAGAGCCTCTTCGGTGGGGCAATCGACCGAATGTGAGGTAGTTATTCCCTGCTCGTCTGTGGCGGTTAGGGTTATCTTATCATTCTCGAACTCCAATTTCAAATCGACCGCGATTGTTCGCTTTATGCGACTACGCTCCACGGCCTGAGTAAATAGGCGGTTGTAGTTGCGGAAGAGATCCAAGCCCGCCTCCACGCCATCATAGCGGTTGAGCTGCACCCTCTCGCCTTCGATGCCGACGACCGAGGTGCCCACGAGCGCACCCTGTGCGATAAAACATACTCCGTCTCCCGTGGCAAGGTCGTGCTTGCGGTCGAGGATAATGCCTCGGCGGTCGATTTTTGCAATTTTACCGACGCTCTCGCCTACTGCCTTCGGCGTGTCGAACGAGGCGACGCCTCGCACCTTGCCATCGAACATATACTCCGACCCTCCGCGCGTGAAGCTTTTTGCGGGGTCGGGGGTGAAATCAGTGCGAGAAGTGCCTACAGATGCGCGCTCCAGGTCTGAGCGTTTGGCTATCTCCAGGTCGAGCAGACGGCGGTAGTGGCTCACGATATTACGAACATAGCTACGCTCTTTGAGTCGGCCTTCGATCTTGAACGAGGTTACGCCCGCATCGAGCATCTCGCCCAAGCGAGCCGAGAGATCGAGGTCGCGCACCGAGAGTAGGTGTTTGCCTTTTATTATTATATTGCGCTCTGCATCGGTTAGATCATAGGGTAGGCGGCAAGGCTGGGTGCAAGCACCTCGGTTACCGCTACGCTCGCTCATTGAGCGCGATAGGAAGCAACGACCACTATGTCCCACGCAGATAGCTCCGTGCACAAATGCCTCCAATTCGATATTCGTACTTTTGCTGATTGCCTTAATCTCCTCCAGCGATAGCGAGCGCTCCAAAATAGCCCTCGCAAAGCCCGCATCCTCGAAGAATTTGACCCTTTCGGGCGTGGCGCAGTTGGTCTGGGTTGAGGCGTGTAGTTCGATTGGCAGATCCATACGGCAATATGCCATATCCTGCACAATCAGCGCATCGACTCCTCTCTTGATAATCTCTTTTGCGAGTCGTTCTGCCTCCTCAAGCTCGTCATCAAAGAGTAGGGTATTGAGCGTGGCGTAGACCCTCACGCCGTAGCGATGGGCATACTCCACCGTGCGGCGGATATCCTCGAGAGAGTTGCCTGCAGCGTATCGAGCGCCGAACTTCGCACCACCGATATAGACAGCATCGGCACCGCAGTCGATAGCATCAACTGCGGTGTCGTAATCTTTGGCCGGAGCGAGTAGTTCGATCTTTCGCATCGTAGTGGATTATTTGGTCTTGAGCTCCACGATGTAGTCGGTGCCCGAGGGAACCTCGTCGAATGAGAGGGTTACGCCCTCGGCTGTGGTCGTGAACTTTACGGGAGCCTTCGAGTCGAAGACGTGAGCGCTCTCGACTGTGCAGTTGAGAGGCAGATTCAGGCTCTTCTCCTTCAAGTCGAAGATGTGAACAAAGAGACGGTCGCCCTTGCGGGTAGTAACGCCCCAAGGCTGTGCTGCGATATCGCCGGCAGTTGTGCCGTAGATCGTATCGCCATACTTGCGCATCCACTCGCCCATACCCTTCAGACGCTCCAGAGCGGCTGCAGGAAGCTCGCCATTGGGCTGGGGACCGATGTTGAGCAGCAGGTTTGCACCCTTACCCGCAGTGCTTACCAAGTAGCGGATAAGATACTCAAGGCTCTTGTAATTTGTGTCTCTAACGGTATAGCCCCACGATTTGTTCATTGTCTGACAAGTTTCGAGAGGAAGCTTGTGGCTTACGGTCTGCTCCTTCGATGAGTGTCCGCCCTTATGCTCGCCTGGAAGGTCGCGCTCGAAGATCTGGAAATTCTCGCCCGGAAGTGCTGCAATGTGGCTGTTGTTACCGATCAAGCATCCCGGCTGCAGACGATGAATCATCGCATACTGCTCATCAAGACCCCACTCAAACTTCTCTGCATTGTGGCGCTGGTCCCAATAGCCATCAAACCAGATGGCACCGATCTTGCCATACTTGGTCAGTAGCTCGGTGAGCTGGTTATTCATAAATTTGTAGTAGTTAGCATAGCCGCCATCGTGGTGATCACGGTCGGGTACTCGGTGGTTACGGTGACCCTTTGTGACGGTCGGCCAGGGGTAGTCGTCACGGCTCCAGTCTACGTGCGAATAGTATAAGTGCAGACGGATACCCTGCTTATGACACTCGCGAGCCAACTCCTTGATAATGTCGCGCTTGTAGGGAGTCGCATCCGCAATGTCGTATTCGGTATATGCCGATTTCCACATCGAGAAACCATCGTGGTGGCGCGAGGTAAAGGTGATGTACTTTGCGCCCGAGTCCTTAATTGCAGCCACCCACTCCTTGGCATTGAAGCGGTGGGGATAGAAGGCATCGGCAGCCTTCTTGTACTCCTGGTGGTTGATCTTGCCGCGGTGGAGATACCACTCACACTGTGCAAATGTAGAGTAGATACCCCAGTGGAGAAAGATTCCGAATTTGCTATCCGCAAACTCTTGTCGCGAGGCGAGATTCTCTGGGGAGGGTGTGTGCTGATCCTGTGCCAACGCCGAGCTTGTAATGGCCAGCGCAAGAGCAAAAGTTAAGATTTTCTTCATTTCGTTTTAGGTTGTTATATTGGGAAGAAAAGAACTACTTGGTCTTAAGCTCCACAATATAGTCCGTGCCCGAGGGAACCTCGTCAAACGAGAGGGTTACGCCCTCGGCTGTGGTGGTGAACTTTACGGCTTTACCGCCATCGAAGAGTTTCGCACTCTCAACCGAGCAGTTGAGGGGCAACTGCAGCGTCTTCTCCTTCAGGTCGAAGATGTGAACAAAGAGGCGATCGCCCTTGCGGGTCGTAACGCCCCAATCCTGCGCGGGGATATCGCCTGCGGTTGTTGCGTAGATAGTATCGCCATACTTGCGCATCCACTCGCCCATACCCTTTAGACGCTCCAGAGCCGCTGCGGGAAGCTCGCCATTGGGCTGAGGACCGATGTTGAGTAGCAGGTTTGCACCCTTACCCGCAGTGCTTACCAAGTAGCGGATAAGATACTCAAGGCTCTTATAATTTGTATCACCAACGGTGTAGCCCCACGACTTGTTCATCGTTTGGCAAGTCTCGAGAGGCATTGAGTAGGTGTAAGACTGACCAGCAGAGTATCCGGCCGTGTTCTCGCCCGGAAGGTCACGCTCGAAGATCTGGAAATCCTCACCCGGAATGGCTGCAATATGGTGATTGTTGCCAATCAAACAGGCGGGTTGCAACTTGTGAATCAGCGCATACTGCTCATTCAACTGCCAATCAAAGGGCTTCTCGTCTTTGGCGTGGTCCCAATGCCCGTCAAACCAGATAGCGCCGATTTTGCCATACTTTGTGAGCAGCTCGGTGAGCTGGTTATTCATAAACTTATAATAGTTATCCCAGCCTCCCTCGTACTTATCCTGACCGGTAACTACACGCTTGTGATAACCCACCTTTGAGGTGGCAATGGGGTAGTCGCTACGGCTCCAGTCGATGTGCGAATAGTAGAAATGGAGACGTATGCCCTGCTTGTGGCATTCGCGAGCCAGAGCCTTGATAATATCACGCTTGTAGGGGGTTGCATCCACGATATCATAATCGGTGTATGCGCTGTCCCACATCGAGAAACCATCGTGATGGCGCGATACGAAGGTTATGTATTTTGCTCCCGAATCCTTAATTGCAGCCACCCACGCCTTAGCATCAAAGCGGTGGGGATAGTAAGCGTCGGCAGCCTTCTTGTACTCGCTGTGGTCGAGCTGCTTGCGGTTGAGATACCACTCGCCCTGACCAAAGACGCTGGCCACGCCCCAGTGAATAAAGATTCCGAATTTGCTATCGGCAAACTCCTGCCTTGATTTGAGATTTTCGGCAGTCGGAGAGTAGGTTGCCTGCGCCGAGGCAGAGATCGCTAGGATAGTAGCAATGATAATGGTAAACGCTTTTTTCATATTTATTAGGTTTTGTTGATAGCAAATATAATGAAAATAATTTTGA
>JAGBVQ010000109.1 GCA_017630245.1 Alistipes sp.
CACATATGCATTTGATGGTTGTAGAAATCTTGAGGGTATAGTGCTTCATTCGGAGTTAGGCTTGCTAAAAAGTTCTGCTTTTGAGGGTTGTTATCACCTTAATAAGATAGTTTGTAAATCATTAGAGCCGCCGACAATAACAGCCGATGTATTTAGCGGAGTGGCCAAGGATAACTTTACCGTAGAGGTCCCCGAGAAGTCGATAAATCGCTATCAGTCAGATCGCTATTGGAGCGAATTTAAGCGAATTGGAGCGCATCACGACTTCTCTATCTCTCGTCGAGAGATGCGAGTGCTCAACCCCGAGCATAGCCGCACATTGTTATTGCGTGCCCCCTCGGGACAGGCGTGGTCGATAGAGAGCAAGCCCGACTGGGTGACCATTACCCCATCGGAGGGCGTCGGCAAGACCGAGGTGGTGGTAACCATTGCCGAGATGGGTGCGGGCGATGTCGGCAAATTTACAGTAGCTTCGCAAAAACAGAACAGCACCGCAATTCAGTACAAGACATACAAAGGCCGTGGCGGCGAGGTGGTATTCCTGCTTAACGACAAGGATTATCGTTCGACACTCAAGGTTGAGCAGTACGACTACCAGTATGGCGATGGCGATGTAATTGTAAATCAAATGGCAAGCTTAGGAGGTGGCGTGAACATCGTATTTATGGGCGACTGCTTCGATGCGCAGGATATATCCACAGGCAAGTACCTTGCCGGAGTTGAGGAGGCTATCGGCTACTACTTCGATGTAGAGCCCTACAAGAGCTACAAGGAGTATTTCAACATCTACACCGTATTCGGAATGTCCAACGACTCGGGAATGGGCACCGTCGACACCATCCGTGATGCAAAGTTCGGCTCGCAGTACACGATTAATGCAGGTGTTGCGCCCGACCCCGCAACCTGCTATGAGTATGCAATGAAGGCCGAAACCGTTACGAAGAATAACCTCGGCCAAACATTGGTTGTTCTCATCGAGAACACCACAGACTATGGCGGTATCTGCTATCTGTATGGCGACGGCTCGGCTATCGCTTGTTGTCCGATGTCAGGCGATGCCTATCCATACGACTTCCGCGGTATCGTTCAGCACGAGGCAGGTGGCCACGGATTCGGTAAATTAGCAGATGAGTATATCTACAAGAATGCCTTTATCTCTGCTTGCAGTTGCGAGAATCCTCACTTGAGCAGCTTCCGACAGGGCAAGGCTAACGGTTGGTATCGCAACCTTGAGGAGGTGGGCGATATGGAGAAAGTTGGCTGGTCGCACATGATTTTCCACCCCAAGTACTCGAATATTGTGGATATATACGAGGGCGGATATTTCCACACTCGCGGCATATTCCGCTCTGAGCCAAACAGCTGTATGAACAACAACATCCCCTACTACTCGGCAATCTCGCGCCAAGAGATTGTGGAACGCATAATGCGCTACGCGGGTCAGGAGTTTGATATCAACGACTTCTACGCAAAGGATGTGCTCGATATGCAGGGCAACAACACCGGCTCAGCAAAACGTCTCGACGTGCAGATGAATGCCATAACCCTCAAGGGTGCAGGCAAGCAGATGCCTCCGAAGTATATGGGTGACAAACCGCAACTTCGTTAATTTACAATTCACAATTAGAGAATTATGAAACATTATATAACATTGGCAACCCTGCTGCTGTTGGCAGTGGGTTGCGAGAAGGGTGAGGGCACTTCGGTTGTCAACCCCGACGAGATCCGTTTTGAGACATCGATAGCTACCCGTGTGGCCGGCACCGCATTCGAGGAGGGCGACACATTCGGACTCTATGCCGTAGAGTACGATGGCGACGTGGTGGCCGACCTGCAGGTGGGCGGTAACTACCTCAACAATGAGGCTGTGACCCTCACAAGTGGCATCTGGAAGCCGGCACGCACGCTCTACTGGAGCGCTAATCCGTGCGACTTCTACGCCGTATACCCCTATCAGCCTGATGTTAAGAGTGTCGACACCTACCTCTTCGATATCGCGACCGACCAGAGTGCTCCCGAGAGTGAGGGCGCATTGTCGGGGTATGAGGCTGCTGACCTTCTGTGGGCAAAAGCGAAAAAACACTCGCGCGAAGATGGCGCAGTGAATTTGCAGTTCAAGCACATGATGTCGAAAGTGGTGGTCAAGCTTGTCAAAGGCGAAAAGTATGAGGGCGAACTCCCCGAGGATATTGTGACTCACATCTACAACACCGTAACAACAGCAAAGGCTGATTTTACCCACGGTTCACTGGAGCGTTATGAATTTGGCGAGAAGAGGACTATCACGATGCGACAGACAGCACCCGATACTTTCGAGGCGATTGTTGTCCCGCAACACATTGAGAGAAGAACTCCTCTTGTAGAGATTACTATGGAGGGTATTGCCTACCTGCTCAACTACTCGGTGTCGTTCCGTCCTGGTTATCAGCACACAATAACCGTGACACTCAACACCTCACCCGAGCAAGAGAAGATCGAGATCAATATCGACGGTGCGATTGATGATTGGCAATAATAACCAATTAGTAGAGACGATTTATCATCGTTGATTCTACGCAATGGTAAGTTATTAGTTGTTTAATAAAAGAATACAAAATACCCACGAGCTTCGAGGCTCGTGGGTGTTTTTTTGATATCCCCAACAAATTTTACGGCAATAATGCCAAAGGTGGCGTATGTAGTGAACTGTGTAGTTCCTCATACGCCACCTTCGTTTATTTACAATGCATCTCCGGAAGATGCCCAACCTCAAGGCTTAAATGTCAAAAGCTTTATAACGCTTTTGCCTCGTGGCTTTGGGGCTAAATTACGCCCTGCTCAACCATACTCTTGGCAACCTTCATAAAGCCTGCGATGTTGGCACCCTTCATATAGTTGATATAGCCGCTCGGCTCGGTACCGTACTCGAGGCACGCCTTGTGGATCGAGCCCATAATCTGGTGCAGCTTGGCATCGACCTCCTCGGCTGTCCAGTTGAGTTTCTGCGAGTTCTGGGTCATCTCCAAGCCCGAAGTGGCCACGCCACCGGCATTTACAGCCTTGCCCGGGCCGTAAGGAATCTTAGCCTCGAGGAAGCACTCGATAGCCTCGGGGCGGCAACCCATATTCGATACCTCGGCAACAATCTTTACGCCGTTAGCAACCAGCTGCGCTGCATCCTCGCCCGAGAGCTCGTTCTGCGTAGCACACGGCATAGCGATATCGACCTTAACCTCCCACGGTTTGCGACCTGCGTGGAACTCTGCGCCGGGGAACTTGGTAGCATAAGGCTCGACAACGTCGTTGTTCGATGCACGCAACTCAAGCATATAGGCGATCTTCTCCTCGTTGAGGCCATCCTTGTCGTAGATATATCCATCGGGACCAGAGATTGTTACAACCTTTGCGCCCAGCTCGGTAGCCTTCTTGGCAGCACCCCACGCTACGTTGCCGAAGCCTGAGATTGCGATGCGCTGACCCTCGATAGACATACCCTCCTTCTCGAGCATGTGGCAGAGGAAATATACCGCACCAAAACCTGTAGCCTCGGGACGGATAAGCGAACCGCCGAAGGTCATACCCTTACCCGTCAGCACGCCCGTATTCTCGAGAGCCAACTTGCGATACATTCCGTAGAGGTAGCCGATCTCGCGAGCGCCCACGCCGATATCACCTGCGGGAACATCGGTCTCGGGACCGATATGGCGCCACAACTCGGTCATAAAGGCCTGGCAGAAGCGCATAACCTCGCCATTAGACTTGCCTTTGGGGTTGAAATCCGAGCCGCCCTTTGCGCCACCCATAGGCAGGGTAGTCAGGGCATTCTTGAAGATCTGCTCGAAACCGAGGAACTTCAGAATTGAGGGATTTACCGAGGGATGGAAGCGCAAACCTCCCTTGTAGGGACCGATTGCATTATTGAACTGAATGCGATAGCCGGTATTGACTTGAACCTCGCCCTTATCATCTACCCATACGACCTTGAAAGTGAATTGGCGGTCGGGCTCAACGATGCGCTCAGCGATGCGGTTTGCCTCAAATTCGGGGTGCAGGTTGTAGGCCTCCTCGACGGTAGTCAGCACCTCTCTCACGGCTTGCAGGTACTCGTTCTCGCCCGGATGACGGCGCTCGAGTTCTGCCATTAAATTCTTAACATTCATAACTATATTTTGAAGTTTTAAGTGGTTTTGTTAAACAAATATAGCAAAATAATTGAGAATTTCATAATAAAATGGCAAAAAAAAGAGCTGTCGCAACCAAATGTTGGACAGCTCCGTTGAAATATACTACTATAATTAGAATGTGTAGGTGAAGTTGAAGTTACGGAAACGAGAGTAGCCGTAGATGAATACCTTATACTGTGTAGTTCTGATAAGAACACACGGATTTGACGGCGTAATTGTAAGGTTTGCCGACTTAGCAGTCCAATTGACGTTTCCGCTGATAGTCGAGGCATACGACCAATTGCTGATATTAACATTCTTTGCAGCTACGCCAATCTCAGAGCCCTTTCCTCCTGTACTTCCCATATCGAAAGTTGCTGTGATATTTACGTTTGCAGGTGCGGGGAACTCGGGAGAGATAACATAGCCACGCTTAGTGTCACCGCTCTTCTCGCCACCCTGAAGCTCGATGCAGTATCCATAAGTGCTGTCATTGCCAACTGTGCAACGGTCGTTACCAGACCAGCCGTCAGCCGAGAAGATTGCAGATGTTGCAGTCTCAGCGCTATTGAAGGGAGCCGAGTAGGGAAGACCTGTGATGTAAGCGGTAGTTGCAGCCGACTTATACTCCACGCCACCGGCCTTAACGTATGCACATACGCTGTGAGCACCCTTAGCTACGCCTGTTGCAGCAGCAACGGTGAATGTCTTACCTGAACGAGTACCTACGATCTTAGTCGAGCCGTAGTACACACCGCACTCCTCAACCAGAGTGGTCGAGATGCCCGAGAACGAGCAGTTGCCGTTGAAGGCGATAGTGTGTGCATCGGTCGAGTTAGCAGCAGAATCACCGCGAGTGTAGAGAGTGTAAGACGTAACTACGTCGCAAAGAGAGATAGTTACGGGCTTAAACTCGTTGATCGTAAGCTTCGATACCTCACCAGCCTTGAAACTCTTGCCTGTTGCGAATGCTACGCTCTGAACCATCTGCTGCTCGCCAACCCAAACGGTGATCTTATAACCCTTCGAGAGCTCTACAGCGGGCAGGTAGAGGTAGTTTGCACCCTGCATCGGAGCGGTAAGGGTGAGCGACGCTGCGCCTGTGGGGTAGCTTACCGAGCCATCTGTGAGGTTGAAAGAGCACGCTCCCGAGAGAGCCTCGCCGTTGTTACCCTCGAGGACAACCTTGTCAGCTGCAAAACCGAGAGTCAGCTCCAGAACTGCAGTTATGGGCTTGAAGCTTAGAGCCACCTGATCCATAGCCACCTCCTTGTGAGATGCTACGAGCATAGGCTCGCTCATACCTGCGACCTCTGCGGGGAGGTTGAAGATAGCCTCAGTGCCGCTAACGGTTGTAGTTGCGGGGTAGAATGCGAAGTAGTTGTCGGTTGCTGCGGGCTCGGTAATCAGAGCCTTGAAGCTAGCCGATTTCTTATCCTCGCTCATCTCGCTGAGGGTGAAGGTGCTCTTCTCGTTAGTGCTGGCTACATATACTCCGATCTGGTCGTCTGAGTTCCAAACCATATCGTAGATAGTCTCTTTGAACGATACGCGGGTATCGTCAGATGTCTCGTTGGTAGCCACTACCGACATCTCTACTTTGTTGAGTGCAGGCTTGTTGAAATCTGCATCGTTTGCACAACCCACCATTGCGAGGATTGATGCCATAAGGATTGTAATCTTTCTCATCTTCTCACAATGTTTTAGTCGTCCAACGAATCGTCTGTACCCGGAGTGAAGTCCGAGATATTGCCACCAACTGTCGATTGAGCAAAGCCGTTCTCGACAATTACAGATGTAACCTCAATTGAGGGTGAAATGTAATTCTTCTTCATTACGAATGTTTTAATTTATTGATTATAACTTTTGTCCTAACTTAAAATCGGTTGCAAAAGTATAACTTTTACATTTTGTAAAAAAATATAAAAACTGTTTTTCAACGAAACGCCCCCTTTCAATCACGAAGAGCCATCTTTTAAGATGAAATTGCTATGTGTCACTCTCTCTAACCCCATATGTTGGGATGCTTAGGCAATAAAAAAAAGGCCGTCGCGACCCGTTGGTCGGACAGCCTTTTAATGGATTTATTTTGCCGAAAAGAGACTAAAACAGGTACTTCTCGGTCTCGACTTTGCTGACAAGTCTGCGGAGTTCATCCCACCTCTCTTGGCCGAATGTGGTACCCACAACTTCGATGACCTGACCTGCAGCAATTGCTCCGATAGTTCCGCATTGGCGCAGTGATAATCCTCGGCACATACCCGTCAAGAATCCGGCAGCGTAGAAATCACCAGCACCCGTGGTGTCGACTCTCTTGGCTGCCGCCATAATGCCGACGTGAACCACCTCGCCTTTGTGCTTGATTAGCGCTCCGCGCATACCTATTTTAACAATTGTAAGAGGGCAGATCTCTGATATTGCCTGCAGGGCATTGATAGGCTCCTGCTCGCCCGTGAAGGCCTTGGCCTCATCCTCGTTGGCGAAGAGAATATCGACATATTCGGCAACTATCTCGCGCAGGAAGTCGAGATTCTCGGCAACCACGTTGAAGCTTGCCAAGTCGATGGCGATCTTCAGACCGCACTGCTTGGCTGTGGCGATGGTGTGGCGCAGAAGAGTGTGATCCTGAACAAGATAACCCTCGATGTAGAGGCAGTCGTAACCGTCGAAAATAGATGGGTCAATCTCCTCAGCCTTCAACTCGAGAGCCGCTCCGAGGTGGGTCACCATCGTACGCTCGCCATCGGGCGAAATGAGCGATACACACTTGCCCGAGCGCTCCTTTCCGCGGAAGATCACAGGCGCTATGCCGAGGTTCTCGAGAGCCTGCGTAAAGAAATCTCCCGTGGTGTCGGCTCCGACCTTGCCGATAAATCCCGTTTGACAACCCATACACGCCATTGCTCGAATCGTGTTACCGGCCGAGCCTCCCAACGAGAGAGAGTAGGGGAGCCCTGCCACCGACTTTGAAATGGCGGTTTGCAGTTCGGAATCCACCAGGCTCATCGAGCCGCGCGCCAAGCCGTAATGCTCGAGGATATCGTTGTTGCGCAGATTGACCAACATATCGGTCAAAGCGTTGCCTATTCCTATGATTTTCTTCATTTTGGGTCGTGAGGTTTGGGTTTAATCGAGGGACTGTTACATCGACAGGATCTTTACAAGTTCGCCATTCTCGCGGTCGATATGCTTTGTGCGGCTTGTTGCTTTTGCGAAGGGAACGTAGACCATCTCGCGGTCGCGGATTCCGATCATCACATTTCGCTGACCCTCCATCAGAGCCTTGATTGCAGCCGCGCCCATTCGCGATGCGAGGATGCGGTCGGTGGCAGTAGGTGAGCCTCCGCGCTGGATGTGTCCGAGGATAGTTACGCGAGCGTCATATTGCGGATATTCGCGCTTGATGCGCTCGGCAAGTCCCATAGCTCCACCCGTAGCCTTATTCTCGGCAACCAGAACGATAGCCGAGCTCTTGCTCTTACGGAAACCGCGGTCGATGAGCTCGCTGAGCTGATCCTCCTCGGTCTCCCACTCGGGGATTATGGCAGCCTCGGCTCCCGATGCGATTGCGCCGTTGAGGGCCAGATAGCCTGCAGTATTACCCATAACCTCCACGAAGAAGAGGCGCTCGTGGCTGGTAGCGGTGTCACGCAGTTTATCGACTGCATCCATAATGGTGTTGAGTGCGGTGTCATATCCGATAGTCGAGTCGGTACCCGAGAGGTCGTTATCGATAGTGCCGGGAAGACCTACAATGGGCACATCGAACTCGCGAGCAAAGGTAGCAGCTCCCGTGAGCGAGCCATCGCCACCGATAACCACCAGCGCATCGATGCCCGCCGCCTTCATATTCTCATAGGCGGTTTTGCGACCCTCCTCGGTGCGGAACTCGACACTGCGAGCCGTCTTGAGGATGGTGCCACCCTTCTGGATGATGTTGCTCACGCTCGACGAGGAGAAGTCGATAATCTCGCCCGAAACCAAGCCGTGATAACCACGCATAATTCCCTTGACTTGCAGACCGTTGTATATTGCCGTACGTGTTACGGCTCTGATTGCGGCATTCATTCCGGGGGCATCACCTCCCGATGTAAGAATACCTATGCATTTAATTGTTGCCATATCTTATGTGTAAATCAAAAATCGTTCAAAGATACGAAAAAAAATGGGAATTGGTGTGTCTTTAAGGAATAATCTGCTATCTTTGTGTCTGGTATGAATCTTTGTAAACTCAATATCACAGGGGCTTTTATGGCGCTGGTGGTGGCACTGCTTGCGTTGCTTGTTTCGTGTGGTGACGAGTCTGAGGGAGGTAAGAATCCGAATACTCCGCCCACGACGGAAGAGGAGTGGGAGGATATTAAGGTCGTTGCGGGCAAGGTTCGCTTTTACCTCTCGGAGCAGCCCGAAGCCTCTCGCACTGCAAGCGGTCTGCCCTCTCGTGATTGGGCAGAGTCGAAGGTTTTGGTAAATAGCAAAATCTACGATGTGAAGTTTACTGCTCAAGAGCCATATCGGCCTTATATTGAGGTAGATGCGGCAGACGATTATAGCGCAGTGCTAATCTCCGATACCTCGAATCTTTGGTATGATAGATCGCTATTTACGGGAGTTAGGCTGCCGCACTCTCTCTTTGAGAGTAGTGCGCGTGAGGCGATCTGTTCGATGCCTATGTATGCATCTTATAGCTCGGAAACGGGCAATAAATTGATCTTTGCTGACGGTTTTGCGCTGCTTCGATTCAGGGTTAAGGGCGATGCCGATATTGCCTCCATAAGGATTGAAACTCTCAATGGAGCTCCGATTACGGGTGTTGTGAATTACCTTCCGTCAAAGGGAGGTTTCTCGGTCGCACAGGGCATCGATTTTGCGGTGCTGAATTGTACGAATGGAGGTAAATTTGCAAAACTTTCGACCTCTCGTTATCGCGACTTTTATCTGCCGGTGGCTCCGGGATTTTATGCTGATGGAGTGAAGATTTCCATCTGTGATTCTCAGCATCTTGCAGAGTGCTCTACTACGGTTGCCCAGACACTAAAGGCGGGCGAGTGTTATAACTACAATATTGATTACCAGCCCGATGAAGATTTGGTCTTCTACGAAGGGTTTGATCGTTGCGTGTGGGGCGGTAATATTGTGAAGGGTGCCAAGGGTATAGGTTTTTCGCCTACAGCCGAAAAGGTGGATATCACCTCGGGAGGGTCGCTATCGGGCTATGAGTATGCCTTTGCACAGGTGCCGTACGACCAGGCGGGAACGGGTTTTGTGCAGTCGAATACCTGGAGCGATATAGATGGAAAGAGTGTGGGTGAGTCGCACCTCCTCTCCGAGAGTTATGTTCAAAGCAGGGGCTTTGCCGACTCTCGCTATATGTTCCGAGTGCAGGAGTGTCCCGGATATATCGCCATAGGGGCTGGCTCTCCGTATAGAGGGGTCTATTGCTCGCCGGTGAGTGCCAAGATGGGTTTTATCGGTCGGATGAATCTGAAATTGCGTTTTGCTCTGCAGGCGGGATTTGGCGGAGTGTTGCACGTTGAGATATTGGATGGCGGCATTATCGAGTCGGCCTGGCTGGGTGGTAAAAGCGTCGAACTGACAACGTCGAATCTTAAGTATCAAAGCAGCTCGTCTATATTGACCTTTAAGCCCGAGCAACTCGATATTCCCTCTTCGGCGGAGTCTGGGCAGAGGTGGTCTGAATTGGAGCTTGTTATTACAAATGCAGGAGAGTCTACACGCCTGTATATCAACGACGAAAATATGTCGTCGGGCAATCACGGTATATATATTGACTCTATCGAGAGCCGTTGCATCGACCACTGGCAGCGCTTGCCGGGTACGCTGAGGGTTATGGTGTGGAATCTGCAGGCGGGAATGTGGTGCGATCAGCATAATAACTACGATAACTTTGTGGCGTGGATTAAGCGCTATGACCCCGACGTTTGCATCTGGCTTGAATCTGAGAGTTCAGCACCAAGCAACTCCGCAAGCGGCACACTACCTGAGAATGAGAAATTCTTACCCAATGGTTGGAATTCACTTGCAGCTCGCTATGGGCATAGTTATGTTGGTCGTGGAGGCGATCGTGACAATGGCTCGCAGACCATTACTTCGAAATACCCGATAACAACCCTCCAACGCTTGGTCGAGACTCAGGTGGCGGGCAAACCACTCTTTCACGGCGCCGGACACTTTGCCATCGATGTTAATGGATATAAAGTGAATGTGGTCTCGTTGCACTTGTGGTATGAATCTTACGCCTTTGGCGTAGATGCGGCCAATCAGGCGGCAAGCACCGCTGCGTCAGGTGGTGATTATTACCGTCTGCACGAAACAGAGTATATCGTGAATAGTACGGTGAATAATCCCGAATATGGATCCGAAACGCTGTGGCTTCTGTGCGGTGATATGAATTCACGTTCGCGCCGAGATAATTGGCTCTATGGCTACTCAGAGGAGAGTACGCACTTCCTTTCGCACGATTTCGTTGCAGCACAGACCAACTTGGTCGATCTGATCTCGGATTGCTACCCCTCAGGCTCGGTGATGGCAAGCACATCGGGGCTTGCGCGACTCGATTTTATCTACTCTTCGCCGGCGATGCGTGAGAGGGTCTCTCGCTCGGCTACGCTTATTGATTCGTGGTGTATGCCCGTCAAGAATGGTAATGCACGAGATTGGCTCTACCCGTCGGATCATCGACCTCTGCTTGTCGATTTCGATATGAGGTAGCGGTTTTGCGTGTTTTTTCGTAGAAAAAAATTTGATTAGTAAAGTAAATTTCCTACTTTTGTCAAGAATGTGGGGTAGTGCCCCGTGTGCTTAATTTTTGGAATAGGATATTTATTAAGATACTTATGAAACTGACAAAAAAACTTTTGGCGATATTGGCCTTGCTGCCCGTGTTTGCACTCTTTGTTGCGTGTGGTGAGGATCCGACAAATAACGATGGTCCGAACGATAAACCCGATTCGGGGGATGAGTCCGGTTATGAGGATATCAAGGTTGTCGACGGAAAGGTTCGCTTCTACATCTCGGAGAGGGAGAACTCCACCCGCACGGCAAGCGGTATGAGCGCCCGAAATTGGGCAACATCGAAGGTCGTTGTGAACGGCAAGAGTTATAGCGTGGAGTTCACCGATGAGCAGACCCCGCGCCCCTACGTTGAGGTTGCGGAGTCGGGTAACTATAATGCCGTACTGCAGACTCCCTCGTCGGGTATGTGGTTTGGCTCGTCGGCTTATGCGAATGTTAAGTTGCCCCACTCACAAATCTATCATATGGAGTCGGCCTACATCCGCCCCTTCCCGATGTATGCAAACTATACCAAGGAGAGCGGTAATAAACTCGTCTTCAACGATGGCTTTGCGATGGTGATCGTAAAGCTGACAGGCTCGGATAAGATCGCCTCGATAAAGGTTGAGAATCCGACGGGCAGAAGCATCGCAGGTATTGCTCAGATTGCCCCTTCGAAACTCTACTATACGGTCGGAAAGGGCGTAAACTACGTTGTGCTGAATACAACCAGCAAGGGAGAGTTCGCGGAACTTAACCCCTCGGCGCCGACCGATTTTCGCATTTTGCTGGCTCCGGGCAGCTATCCCGAGGGTCTGAAGATCTCGATTTGCGATGCGCAGCACGGAGCGATGTTCTTCACTACGCCTGCGCTGGAGCTCGCCGCCGGGGATCTCTACGCTGTCGAGAAGAGCTATGCTTGCGAGCCCGATTTGGCATACTACGAAGGCTTTGACACCTTCGTGTGGGGTGGCGATGTGCTGAAGGGCGAAAAGGGTTACGGATTCTCGCCGTTGGCCGAGACGATGGCGATAGATTCGGGTGCTGCATTGAATCTGACAGGCTACGAGATTGCGGGCTACGAGGTTCCGTATAACGCTCCGGGTTCGGCATTTATTCAATCCAATAATTGGAACTCGGTATCGGGCAAGTCGGTTGCCGAGTCGCACCAGATGAGTGAGAGCTACGTTGCCAGCCGTAATATTGGAGGTATGGGATATATGTTCCGCGTGCAGGAGCACCCGGGCTATATCGCAATCGGTGCGGCAACGCAGGATCGTGGTATTATCCAGACCCAGCTCTTCGAGGGCTTTAAGACAATCTCTCGTGCGAAGATCACGATTGATATGGCTCTGCAGACGGGATTTAACGGCGAGTTGTTGCTGCAGTTGATCAATGGAGGTGTGTTCGAGAGTGCGACCCTCAATGGTAAGCCGATTACCCTCGAGGAGGAGAATCTCTACTACCGATACGAAACAGCTTCGTGTAAGCTCTTCAAGGAGGCGCTGATTATCCCTTCGAGCCAGACCGAGCCACAGGAGTGGAGTCGCTTGGAGTTTATCGTAAATGGCGTTACCGACGGCACAAAGCTCTATCTTACGGATAATATCTCGGCAAAGGGCGTTCACGGTATCTATGTCGATCGCATTGAGGTGCGCGAGTTGGAGGAGTGGGGCCGCAAGGATGGTACGGTACGTATTCTGCTGTGGAATATCTTGGCTGGTATGTGGTGCGACCAGCACAATAACTACGATAACTTTGTGGAGTGGGTCAAGAAGTACGATCCCGATATCTGCATCTGGACCGAGTCGGAGACGATCTATACCGATGATCCCAACCCCGAAACAATCACGGATGCCTCGAAGAAGTTCTTGCCGTATGGATGGGGCGAATTGGCTGCTCGCTTCGGTCAGCCATACGCTGCTGTGGGCGGTGATCGCGATAACTACCCGCAGACGGTAACTTCAAAGTTCCCGATTACAACCGTACAAAGAATTACCGATACCGACCAGAAGGGTAAGCCCGTATCTCACGGAGCAGGTCACTTTACGATTGATATCAACGGCAAGAGGCTCAACCTCGTAACCGTTCATATGTGGCCGATGGCATACTATTTCAATACAAGTACATCCAATACCGATGGCGATCTCTATCGCGAGCTTGAGATGGAGTATATCGTAAAACAGACCATCAACAACCCGACCTATGCAGGTGAGGAGAATTGGTTGCTGGCAGGCGATACCAATGCTCACTCGCCGCTGGATGCGTGGTATTATAAGTATGCAGAGGATGCTCGCGAATTGCTGACCCATAATGTGGTGCGTAAAAAGACCAATCTGAAGGATGTTATCGGCGATCGCTACCCGAGTAACTACTTTATGGAGACATATCCGACCCACAACCGTATCGACTTTATCTACCTCTCGCCCTCGATGTTTGGCTACGTTGATAATGCGATTACGCTGATTGATGAGTGGTGTCGACCCCGTAAGAATGGCAATTCGAAGAATTGGTATGCTCCGGCAGACCATCGCCCCATACTTTTGGACCTTGTAGTGAAATAACGGAAGAGAAATCTTAACAAACTAACAATACTAAATTATGAAACTGACAAAAAAACTTTTGGCAATGTTGGCTCTGATGCCGCTCTTCGCCCTCTTTGTGGCGTGTGGCGAGGATCCTACGACAGGCAATGAAGATCCTGGTACGGGCGATACCGAACAGCCCGGTACTACCCCCGGCGGTGAGGAGGAGAAGTACGAGGATATCAAGGTTGTTAATGGTATGGTGCGTTTCTACCTCTATGAGAAGGAGAACTCAACCCGTACATCAACCGGTCTTACTAAGCGCGATTGGGCAAAGTCGAGCGTGATTATTAACGGAAAGACTTATCAGGTGGAGCTTACCGATGCGGAGACTCCCCGTCCTTATGTTGAGGTGGCCGAGTCGAGCAGCTATAATGCAACCTTGATTACATCCAATTCGAGCAAGTGGTATGGAGCATCGACCTACTCGGATGTTAAGTTGCCCTACTCGCAGATTCGTCACACTGCGGCAAACACTATTAAGTCGTTCCCGATGTATGCTTCGTACTCGAAGGAGACCGGTAATAAACTTATCTTTAACGATGGTTTTGCCCTTGTGATGTTCAAACTTAAGGGTACGGCTAAGATTTCGTCGGTAAAGATCGAGAACCCTGCGGGTAAGGCTATTGCCGGAATCTCGAGCTTTATTCCTTCGAAGGGCTACTATACGGTAAACAAGGGAATGGACTTTGCGGTGCTTAACTGTACAAATAAGGGCGACTTTATGCCGTTGTCGGCATCTAAGAGCACCAACTTCTGGGTTATGGTTGCTCCGGGTAACTATACCCAGGGTCTGAAGGCAACCATCTGTGATGCTTCGCACCTTGCGGTATTCCACGATATCCCGGCCGTTGATCTTAAGGCAGGAGATGTTCATCTTATCGAGATGGATTATGCTCCCGATGCCGATTTGGTATTTTACGACGGCTACGACAATATGGTCTGGGGTGGCGATATTATGAAGGGTAGCGAGGGCTTTGGCTTTGCTCCCACTGCAGATAAGGTGACAATTGATTCGAGTGCCGATCTGACCGGTTATGAGGATGCCTTTGCAGAGGTGGCTTACAATAGCGCAGGTACAGGCTTTATTCAGTCGAATACTTGGGCTGACGTTAATGGTAAGACCGTTGCCCAGTCGCACCGAATGAGCGATAGCTATATCGCCAGCCGTAATCTTATAGATGAGACTATGATGTTCCGCACGGTGGAGTTCCCGGGTTATGTTGCTGTCGGAACTCAGTCTACTGTTCGAGGCATCTACACATCGAGCCACTCGGCGGGCAATAAGAGTATCGGTCGCGTGAAATATACCGTTCAGCTGGCTGTACAACCAGGTTTTAACGGCAATCTGCAGTTTATGGTGAGCTGTGGTGGTGTTATCGAATCGGCAAAGGTTAATGGAGTAGCCGTTGATGCAGCTAATATTACCTATATAAGTGATGATGCAATCCTGAATCACGTAGAGAAATTTATTCCTGTGCCGAAGGATGATAAGGAGGCGCAGAGTTGGAGCACTGTCGAGGTTGTGGTAAATGGTGCCACAGACGGATCTCGAGTATATTTGGCAGATGAGAACTCAAATTCCGGTGTTCACGGCGTTTATGTAAACTCAATCGAGGGTCGCCTGATGAATCCGTGGACCAAGAAGGAGGGTACGGTTCGTGTGCTGTTGTGGAATGTGCTCTGCGGAATGTGGCAGGATCAGCACAACAACTACGACAACTTTGTTGAGTGGGTCAAGAAGTGGGATGCCGATATCTGCATCTGGTGTGAGTCGGAGACTACACTTAAGGATAAATCGACTTCAAGTGCAAGTACCAAGTATCTACCGGATGGTTGGGCACAACTCTGTACTCGTTACGGACATATCTACGCAGCAGTTGGCGGTAACCGCGATAACTTCCCGCAGACCATAACATCGAAATTCCCGATCAAGACCGTAAAGAAGATTACCGACACCGACAAGAGCGGCAAGCCCGTATCGCACGGTGCAGGTCACTTTACAATCGAGATCAATGGCAAGAAACTCAATATCGTAACACTGCATATGTGGCCGCAGGCGTATGGCTTCAACGTCTCGGGAACGGCAAATCAGGAGGCGAGTGCTGCACGCAACGAGGGTCATATCTACCGTGAACACGAGATGCAGTATATCGTAGATCAGACGGTCAATAACCCTGCGTACGCAAGCGAGGAGTATTGGATCCTGGGTGGCGATACCAACTCGCGTTCGCGTCTGGATGCTTGGTACCACAATTATGCTGATGATTTCATCGGTCTGACAACTCACGATGTTGTGCTTAAGCAGACCAACCTGAAGGATGTTATCGCTCATCGCTATCCGAGCAACTACTTCTTTACATCGACTTATGCTAATGCGCGTATCGATATTCTCTACGCATCGCCCAAGATGTTCGATCGTATCGAGAACTCTGTTATGTTGATCGATAACTGGTGCTATCCTCGTCTGACCGACAACGTTCAGGGCTGGCAGTATCCGTCGGATCACCGTCCGGTATTGGTTGATTTTGATATGAACTAAATGAAAAGACGCTGTCTAACAAGGCTCC
>JAGBVQ010000110.1 GCA_017630245.1 Alistipes sp.
CCTTTGCGATAGGAGCCAAGCAGTTGGTTGTGCACGATGCGTTCGATACGATAGCCTGACCAGCGTAAGTGTTAGTGTTAACACCGCATACGAACATAGGAGTCTTATCCTTTGCAGGAGCCGACATAACTACGTACTTAGCACCAGCCTTGATGTGAGCCTCAGCCTTCTCAGCTGTGAGGAACAGACCAGTCGACTCAACTACGTACTCAGCCTCAACCTCGTTCCACTTCAAATCCTCGGGATTGCGCTCTGCAGTTACGCGGATAGCCTTGCCGTTTACGATAAGGAGGTTCTTCTCAGTGTCGAACTCGATAGTACCGTTGAACTGACCGTGCATAGTGTCATACTTAAGCATGTAAGCCAAGTACTCTACCGGGCAAAGGTCGTTGATACCTACTACCTCATACTTGTCAGTCTGTGTGCAAGCTGCACGGAATACCATACGTCCGATACGACCGAAACCATTGATACCAATCTTAATAGTTGCCATAATTTTTTAATGTTTTATTGTTAGTGAAAAAATCTTCCGTTTTTAACCGCGCAAAAATACACACTTTACGCCAAGTACACAAGTAAAAACTAAAGTTTTTTACGTTTTTGGTCATTTTCGCACCTTTTCGTGCTCTTGAAGTGCGTTTTTTTACCCTAAGCGGCCTACTTTACAATCAGTTGTTTTGCTCTCTTGGCCATCGCCGAGGCGAAGACGAAGTCGTTAAGTTCCTTGTTTTCGGATAAGAGAATGTCATCCTTGGAGCCCTCCCACCACTTCTTGCCTTCGTGGATGTAGACAATCTTCTCGCCAATCTCCATCACCGAGTTCATATCGTGGGTATTGATGATGGTGGTGATGTTATATTCGCAGGTGATATCCTGAATCAGATTGTCGATAACCACCGAGGTCTGCGGGTCGAGACCCGAGTTGGGCTCGTCGCAGAAGAGGTAGCGGGGATTGAGCACGATGGCGCGGGCGATAGCCACACGCTTAATCATACCGCCACTGAGCTCCGAAGGGTAGAGGTGGTCGGCATTCTCAAGCTGTACGCGGCGCAGGCAGAAATTTACGCGCTCGAGCTTCTCCTCCTCGCTCTGCTCGGTGAACAGATCGAGCGGGAGCTTTACATTCTCGACAACGGTCGACGAGTCGAGCAGAGCTCCTCCCTGGAAGATCATACCGATATCCTTGCGGATAGCCTTACGCTCGTTGAAGCCGAGTTCGGTGTAGCATACATCGTCGTAGAGGATGCGGCCTGTGTCGGGAGAGTGCAGACCCACCAACGTCTTGAGCAGTACGGTTTTACCCGAACCACTACGGCCGATAATTAGATTAGTCTTGCCGGTCTCAAACTCAACCGAGATATCGTTGAGGACAGTGCGACCCTCGAACGATTTAGATATATGTTCGCCTTTAATCACGTCAGCAACAATTGAGTTAATATGAGGTTGAATAACATAATAGCGATCGAGCTCGCCACAACGGCACGGGTCGAGGATTTACCCACCTCAAGTGAGTTACCCTTGGCGTAGTAGCCACAGAAGGCCGAAACCGAAGTTATGATGAAGGCAAAGACCGCCATCTTGATGAGCGAGTAGACGATCGAGTAGGTTCTAAAGCAGTAGAACAGACCCTCGATATACTGTGCCGGGATCATAATATCCGTAGCGGCAGCGATGATGTAACCACCGATGGTTCCGATAAGGATGCTGAGCAGGGTCAGCAGCGGGAAGAAGAGCACGGTTGCTACAATCTTGGGCAGAATCAGATACGAAGCCGAATTTACACCCATAATCTCGAGGGCGTCGATCTGCTCGGTGATACGCATCGTGCCGATCTCGGAGGCGATGTTCGATCCCACCTTTCCGGCCAGAATCAGCGCTACGACCGTCGATGAGAATTCGAGAATCATCGTCTCGCGCGTAGCGTAACCAATAAGGTACTTGGGGATGAATGGCGACTCGAGATTGATTGCCATCTGCAGCGTGATTACTGCGCCAATAAATATCGAGATGATGGCGGTAAGACCTATCGAGTTGAAGCCCAGAGCCTCCATCTCATACATAATGCGACGGCCATAGATGCCCGGCTTCTCGGGGATCGAGAAGACCTTGCCCATCAATTGGCAGTAGCGTCCTATTTGTTCAAAAATCTTAAACACGGTAACTTATTTATCGTTGGTTTTCTCCTCCTTGAAATCGACATACTCGCCCACGTCATCGCTGATACGCTTCTCGGGCATTGCCTGGGTTGCGTGAATGCTGACATCTCCCTCGTTTGTGGTCTGGCGGCGTGAACGGTATGAGTAGTGTTGGTGGCCGCTCTTCTCGCCCTGCTTGCGGAACTGATCCATAACCTCGCGCTGTGCTCGCCTCATTCGCCAAGCCAGGATGCCGAAGGCTGCGACGCCCAAAATTATAAGACCTAAAATTGCATATAACATATATCCTAACAGCGAGGGCGCTGTGACGAGTATAGCCAAGATAATAAAGACGAATAGCGGGGTGTTTTTGAATCCCTCAACTATGCTATTCCATAATTTGGTCAAAAAATTCATCCTCTAATATCCTTTAATTTTACATAAAAAGTGCAAATCTTCTGCAAAGGTACAAAAAAAAGTGGCAGGTTTCATTATTATTTACTAATTTTGAGCCAAAATCATAATACTATGCTTACACAATTAACTGCAATTTCACCCGTTGATGGTCGCTACCGCCGTGTAGCCGAGCCGTTGGCAGAATACTTCTCTGAGTACGCTCTGATCAAGAATCGCGTGCGTGTAGAGGTTGAATATTTTATCGCTCTGTGCGAACTTCCGTTGCCCGAATTGAAGGGTGTAGATCCCGCCATTTTCGACACTTTACGCGACATTTATCGCAACTTCACTACCGAAGATGCCGAGCGTGTGAAGGAGATCGAGAAGACTACCAACCACGACGTGAAGGCTGTGGAGTATCTGCTCAAGGAGAAACTCTCGGCTCTGGGTCTGGATGCCTACTTGGAGTTTATCCACTTTGGTCTTACATCGCAGGATATCAACAATACCTCGCAGCCGCTGATGCTTCGTGAGGCGATGACCAATGTCTATATCCCCGCTTTGGAGGAGTTGCTCGATACCCTCTCGTCATTGGCTGAGGAGTGGCACGGCATCCCGATGTTGGCTCACACACACGGCCAGCCCGCCTCGCCGACAACCCTCGGTAAGGAGATGCTGGTATTCGTGGAGCGTCTGGATGAGCAGTTCGAGCACCTGCTCGACATCGCTATCTCGGCCAAGTTCGGTGGCGCAACAGGTAACTTCAACGCTCATCACGTGGCTTATCCCGAGATCGATTGGGCCGATTTCGCAAACAAGTTCGTAGGCGACCGCCTCGGTCTGTCGCGTTCGCAGTTCACCACGCAGATCGACCACTACGATAACCTGGCAGCTATCTTCGATGCGCTGAAGCGTATCAATACAATCCTTATCGACCTCTCGCGCGATATGTGGACATATATATCTATGGAGTACTTCAAGCAGCGCATCAAGGCTGGTGAGGTAGGCTCGAGCGCAATGCCCCACAAGGTTAATCCTATCGACTTCGAGAATGCCGAGGGTAACTTTGGTATGGCAAATGCAATCTTTGAGCACCTGTCGGCTAAACTCCCCGTGTCGCGTCTGCAGCGTGATTTGACCGACTCGACCGTGATGCGTAATATGGGTGTGCCCGTAGCGCATACGCTCATCTCGTTCAAGTCGCTGATGAAGGGTCTGGGCAAGTTGCTGCTCAACCGTGCTGCTCTCGAGGCTGACCTCGAGCGCAACTGGGCTGTGGTAGCTGAGGGTATTCAGACTATCCTCCGCCGTGAGGGTTATCCGAAGCCCTACGAGGCTCTAAAGGCTCTGACTCGTACAAATGAGGCTATTACCGAGACCTCGATTCGTGAGTTTATCGCGACCCTCGACGTCTCGCCCGATGTGAAGGCTGAACTTGCCAATATCACCCCCCACACATACACCGGAATATTCGGTTAGTCGGGAAAATATAACGTTTAGTCGAAACAATAGCAAAACGGATACGAATCTTAGGTTCGTATCCGTTTTGGCATTAGATTTGTCCTTTGGATAAACAGCTGCATCGATCAACTGCACGATGCAGTGAGGTTTCTTCATTTATTTAAGTTTGGGTTAGTAGTTTTAGGGGTTCCGACCCCGAAGGCAGCAGGCAATCGAGAGATTCCCTGCTGTTTTTTTATTCGGGGTCGTCGCCCCTAAAACTACTTTCAACCTGCTTACGCAGCAAGCCTCGTCTTCTGCTCGGGTAAAAGGCTCTGCGAGCCTCTGCCGTCAAGTGTTGTCAAATGTTTGTGCAAGCCCAACATCTGCCCACACTTGTCGCCCGACTACTGCGTAGTGTTTTTGCCCTCGCAATGCGGAGCCTTTGCACTGCTCCTGCGGTCGTTAGTAGTTTTGTTGGAAAAAAGGTGCTGCGCAATTGGTGTTGATGGGTTCCGACCCCGAAGGCAGCAGGCAATCGAGAGATTCCCTGCTGTTTTTTTATTCGGGGTCGTCGCCCCTAAAACTATGACCTTCGGTGGCGGTGTGGCAGAGCTGTCGGCTCTTTTTCTTTCAAAATCTTGTTCCATCACAAAACTTTTCTTAATTTTGTATTGCTGAAGCTATGCTTTTGGCTGATATGCAATTGGAACTAAACTATTAACAAAAAATAACAATTATGAAAAAGCTTCTATTTGCAGTAACTACTGCTCTTCTCTTCTTTGCGTCGTGTACAGAGGGTGGTGATGAGCCGACTCCGCAGAATGTAAAGGGAGATTTTATCGCATCGTTTGCTGATCCTAACGCTACGTTTGACGGTAAGGTTGCGGCGTGGAGCGAGGATGATTGTCTTACAATCTTCTCTAAGAACGCACAGAATTTTAAGTATCAGGTTAAGGCGCTGTCAGATGGTGGCGCAACTGCTACATTCGGCTATGTAAGTGCTACGGGCAGCAACTCTGCGGCTATCGCATCGAACTTTGCTCTCTATCCCTACGATGCCGATGCAACTATTTCGGGTAACACCATTACTACAAAGCTTGCTGCAAAGCAGACTTACAGTAGCACAAAGGGCTGTCGCGACTATGCGCTTATGGTTGCTAAGTCTAAGGATAAGAACTTGGCGATGACCAATGTTGGTGCATTCTTGGAGTTTGAGATCTCGAAGACCATCGCCGATGCTTGCACACTTCGTGGTATCAAGATTTCATCTGCAGCAAATAGACTCGCAGGTTCGGTGACTATCGACTGCGGCTCGGAGGGCTATACTGCTACCGTTGCATCTAACGGCTCTAAGGAGATTGTCCTCTCGGGTGTCAATGCAAAGATTACTTCTGAGGCTCAGTCGTTCTATGTTGCTATTCCTGCAGGTAATTTCCCGAAGAACTCGGTTACTGTAACCTACGTTTTCGCAGAGGGTGAGAAGGCGGTGAAGCTGCCGGCATTCAGCCTGACTCCGGGTGCAGTTAAGACCGTTACTCACCAGATCAATAACGAAATGGATTATGGCAAGCGTTCGCTCTCGATCCTCTTCGTTGGTAACTCGCTGACTCAGGATGGTATCGCTTACCTGCCCTATATGCTGAAGAACTACTATCCGGGTGTAGACTTCAAGATCTATATGTGGTATATGGGTGGTTACACTATGGAGCAGCAGTACTCTAACTTCACATCTTCGGGTGTAGCTGACATCTTCTCTGTTGCAGAGAATAACGAGTCGTGGACCAACTACTCTAAGTCGATGACTATGAAAAGCGTGCTGGAGAAGTACAAGTTCGACATCGTATGTATGCAGGAGTACTTCAACTACAAGACCTCTTACACTGATTGCAAGGATTGGAATAATTGCCGCAATTTCATCTTGGAGCACTATAAGGGTGGCAATGATCCCGAGTTTATCAGCCTGCTGCACGCACCGCTGAGAAAGGAAGGCGCTGCTGCTGATGTACACACCGTGTACAAGAGAACCAAGGATGGCAATGCCCTGATTCTCAAGACAACGGTTTCGGATGACCTTATTCCGTTCGGTATCGCTGTATACAATGCGTTGTCGACCGACTTGAATAATCTTGGCGACTTGAAGCAGTTGTCGCCCGATGGAACTCACACTCAGGAGGGCTTGCCTTGCTTGTTGCAGACCTATGTAGCTTTGGAGTGGGTGTTTGATCGTTTTGATATGGATGAGACTGTCAAAGGCAATCCGATGCGAATGACAAAGGCTATTTACGATAGAATCAAGGTTCCCGGAGCAAATCTCGGTTCGGGAGTTGTAACAGGTACTGATGCTCAGTACACTCTTGCTCAAGACGTTGCAATCAAGGCATACGCTGAGGGTAAGAAGTTCTTGCAGGAGAACCTCTAATCAGGAGTTATCCCCCCCCTCGGCCCGTGATGAATAAATTAAAACTAAACCTATAAAAACTATGAAAACCGAGATTAAAATATTGGGCATGCAACAGACTTATGAGGCTCCGAGTGCGGAGATTGTTATTGTTGCAATAGAGAAAGGCTTTGCTGATTCGGAAGATAATGAGGAGGTCGGCAAAGACGAAAGTGTAGAGTTCTAATCTATTTAACGAGAAGAGAGACCATGAAAAAATTCTATTACAATTTGGTTCTGACGCTCGTTGCTGCGATTGTGGCAGTGGGTTGTACGGAGGATATCACGACTGATAACTTTGTTGTGAATAATGATGCTAATTGCGAAATGATCGAGGTTGTTGCAGATCTCGAACTTTTCGAAGAGTCGCGTACCACCCTTATCGACGGTGGTCAGGGCGGTAAGGTGTTCTGGAGCGAAGGTGACACCATCGGCGCAATTGCTGCGGATGGAACCGTTACCGAGTGCGCTCCAACTTCGATTAACGGAGTGAAAGCAACCTTCTCGGTGCCTGAGTCGACCGTGTATGCGATATATCCTTACACTACAGACTATGTTGATGATCACGCGAAGAACAGAATCGGCCATCGATTCGTTTCGAAACTCACTCTTGATGGCTCGGCTCAGGTCTTTGGTGACAAACAGAACGTAATGGTTGCCCGCCTTATCGATGGCAAATTCCCCTTCAAGCACGTGTGTGGTTATATCGAGGTTCAGCTCAAGGGTACGGGTGCCGTTAAGCATATCGCTTTGCGTAGCAATACTCGCACTTGGGATGCTCTCTCGGGTCTTGCGTACATCTCGTTCAACGATCTTCCCGAGCCTAAGGCCGCTTTCTCGACGGGCCATAAGGCTGCCTTCAACTGGATTTACGCGACTTGCGACAATATTGAGTTGAGCAAGGAGAAGGCTACCTCGTTCTACTTCGTAGTGCCTCCCCGTACATACGAGAATCTGAGCATCTGCGTTCAGACCGATAAGGGCTCGTATGCCATCTCGTCGAAGAATGCGATTACGGTTAACCGCGCGAAGATTCGCCCGATTGATCCCATCGATATCGACAATTATGTTCCCGCAACAGCCACCGATTTGAGCGCTAAGGGTCTATCGAACTGCTACATCGTTCCCGAGGGTAGTGAGGCTAAATACTACTCATTCCCCGCGCAGAGGCTCAACGCAACCGAGAAACTCACAGGTGTAGAGTATGCTCATATTCTGTGGAGCGATCGTGCGAAGCTCATCACCAATGTAAACTATGATGCTGCTACCGGCACCGTATCATTCAAGTATGATGGTGGCAATAAGGAGGGTAATGCTATGGTGTCGGTATTCGACGCCAACCACAATGCGCTTTGGACTTGGCACATCTGGTGCACCGACGAGCCTGAGGTTGTCAAAATTAAGAATAATCTTGCACCCGTCGATCTGACCCACGGTATTATGGACCGTAACATTGGTGCAACCTATGCTCCGAAGAGTCCCGGTGAGGCTGCAAATATCTCGGCAGAGAATGCAACCAAGTCGATGGGTCTCTACTATCAGTATGGTCGTCCGACTCCGTTCCCCAAGGCAACAAGCATCACAAATACCACTGACGAGAGCACTATGTTCGGCAACACCTCGGATTTCGAGTTGATGTATGGTTTTAAGGATAATCTGCAGTGTTTCCAATACTCTAATTATGGCAACACATTCAATACGATGTTGCAGCATCCGCTTATTTATGGAGTAGTCTATTTTAGCACCTACATGGGTACAACCACCTCATCATCTGCGACAAAAATCCACTCTTTCTGCAAAGATTTCCCCAGACCTGAAGGCAAATTAACTTGGCATTCAGAGGATGCTATCATTGTCGTCAGAAAGGGAGACAACGATCCTTGTCCTCCGGGATATTGTGTCGATGAGTGGACGACCTTCAAGTCTGCTCTTTATAAAATCAACCAACAGCGTGTAAGCCAGGGTGATGCAACATCCGGTAAAACCTATGGTTACTATTATCAGTGCCCGATTTCGCAGGATGTAGCTTGGTTCCCCGCTACCGGATACCGTACAGATAAAGGTGTGTATACTTTGGTCGGTAATTCATCACACCTGTGGTCATGGCGTACTTTCTCGGATAGCAGACTCTACGGCGTTCATTATTTCACAACCGACAACTGCACCACAAGTACCGATTATTACGATGTGACAGGCACTAATACCCTCGGCTTGGGTTATAATGTTCGTTGCCGCTTAATGGACCGCACAGAGGTGCAGACCAAAGTCGATAAACCTGAGTTCGAGCCCGAATCTGGCAATAAGCTCTCGATCCTTTTCGTTGGTAACTCACTCACGCAGGACGGTATCGCATACTTGCCTTATATGTTGAAGAACTACTACCCGGAGATTGAC
>JAGBVQ010000111.1 GCA_017630245.1 Alistipes sp.
AATGCGCTAAAGTAGATATTATCTCCTGCACTATAGCTCGACTTGTCGGTCACAAGATAGAGCTTTTCGTGTACGCCACCAGCCTTGTAATAATCCGAAAAGGCGAGGTTGGTAAATTCTCGGAAGTTCACTGCGCCACTCTGCGCCATTGCGCCGAGCGAAGAGAGTGTAAGACCAAGGATCGCGATAAATGTTTTTAGTTTCATATAATTAGCGTGTTTAGGGGATTTTACATATTTTGGGTAATTTTGCCTTCGTTGGCAGTCAGGTATTCGCCGATGATGCGGGCTGCTGTTCCGACATACTCCACACAGGGACGCTTGCGGTAGTACTCAGCCGTACGCTCCGAGGGTGTCGGTTCGTCTTTGGTCTGGCTTAGGCCGAGCAGCTCACGGCAGATGATGCTGCCATTCTCCTTAGTGAAGGCCTCGGCAAAGGATTGCATCAGGGTGTAGTTCTCGCGTTTTGCAACGGTATTGAGCGGATTGTCGGCGGGGATGATCGCTCCCGCAACGAAGGCCATACCGCTCACAGCACCACACACCTCGCGCAGACGGCTCAGACCACCTCCGAACGAAGCGGTCAGGCGAGCTATGGTCTGCTTGTCAAGATCTACGATATCGGCATAGGCGAGTGCCACAGCCTGGGCGCAGTTGTAGCCCGAATTGAAAAAGTTTCGTGCGCTCTCTACGCGCTCTTCGATGTTGATTTGCATATCTTCTGTTT
The DNA here is from genome assembly GCA_017630245.1 of Alistipes sp. Lineage (GTDB taxonomy): Bacteria > Bacteroidota > Bacteroidia > Bacteroidales > Rikenellaceae > Alistipes. The sequence goes on from JAGBVQ010000111.1 coordinate 727, forward strand.
TCATCCCCGCAAAGTTACGCATAATGTTCGAGAAATTCATCGTCATTTCAATATTTCTTACTCTTGGAGTAAGATATTATTTAGACGAGCGACATTGTTAAAGGTTAAAACAGCTTTTCGTTTCGCTCAAAACCTCTTCAGATACCCCAAAAAAGAGGGCGCCCGGAAAAGTCGGGCACCCTCTCTAATCGGGTATAAGAGTGGCGATTAGTAGCCGAAGATCTCCTCCTGCGAGAGAAGGGTCACCTCGCCGATGCCACGCAGATACTTCATATCCAGGTCGCGCTTGTCGCCAAGGATGCAGTAGGTGTAGGTACGATCCTTAATCCACTCCTTCTGGAATGATACGACATCCTCGAGGCTCATCGACTGAATCTTGTTGTAGATCTCAGCGTTACGGTCGTAGTTTACGCCCTTATTCTTCGCTGCGAGGTAGTGCCAGAGCACATCCTCCTTGATTACACGCTCGGTAGCCAGTGCCGAGAGGATCGACTGCTTGGCAATATCGAAGGCGTTCTGCGACTGGGGCATATCGTTGATAATCTCGGCGAAAGCCTCCATAGCCTGTTGCATCTTGTCGTTCTGGGTTGCGATAAATGCGGTATAGGTGTAGCCATCCTCCTTAAAGAAGTGCTCCGAAAGGCTTGCCCACGAAGAGTATGCCAGACCGCGAGCCTCACGCATCTCCTGGAATACGATAGCATTCATTCCGCCACCGAAGTAGTTGTTGTAGAGCAACATCATCGCATCGTTGTCGGTCGAGAAGGTGTCCTCCGCACGCTTCGAATACTGCGTGTAGTAGATCTGCTTTGCATCGTAGTGAGCCAACAGTACGCGGTTTTTCGGAGTCGGCTGGATGTAGTGAATAGTCTTGCTCTGCTCAGGATCTGTCAGTGTCTCGGCAACGTAGTGCGAACGGTCGAGTTCGGCGGTAAGCTCACGCTGCGAGAGAGGTCCGTAGTACATCACGCGGTGCTTCAGGCCCTGCAGTGACTGGATTGCGCCAATCAACTCCTCCGAGGTGAGGGCCTTGACCTGGTCGTTGGTGAGTGTCATCGCCTTGATCGCCTCGGGACCATACATTGCATAGTTGCGCAGTGCGCTGTGGTTAGCGCTCTGGTTGAGCTTCGAGTCACTACGCGACTTGAGGATATCCCTCTTGAGCTCGGCCAACACCTCATCATTACCCTTGACATCACGCATATACTCCTCGGCCAGAGCTATAGCCTGCGGCATATTGTCGCCCAAGCCCGAGATCCAAACGTATGTGCGGTTGCGATTGAGCGAGATGTTAAAGTCGCAAGCCAGCGCATAGAACTCGCTCTGGATCTGCTCCAGCGACTTGGAAGAGGTTCCGAGCAACTCAAAGTAATCGATTGCGGGGTCGATCTTCGGGTTATCGCTGCTACCCATCTCGTAAAC
>JAGBVQ010000112.1 GCA_017630245.1 Alistipes sp.
GGTCTAAAACTTTTTCAACATCTTAACATATCTAAAATATCAACACCAGCAGGTCGAAATTTTGTAATAAAGCGAGTGATAGATTTTAATAAAAAAATTTGCATTTTCGATATGATGGTTTGTATAATCAGCTTTCTTCTCTTTCCAAATTTTTAAGCCTCAATTTTCCGACAACTTACCATCCTATTTCAACACCTTAATCACAGCTTTTCAACAACCTTTTGGGCTATATGTTGATAGTATTCGCCAACTACAGAATCACTTGTTGCTGCCGGCAAACCTCTATCTCCACCCTCCATAACTGATTGAATTAAAGGAATATGGCCTAAGAAATCAACACCACACACTGCAGCATATCGCTCGGCTCCTCCCTGGCCAAAGATGTAATACTTATTATTAGGCAACTCTGCAGGTGTGAACCACGCCATATTCTCAATAATACCCAATACCGGAATGTTAACATTCTCGTTACGGAACATCTCAACACCCCTCACAACATCCGCAACAGCAACTTGTTGGGGTGTTGATACTATCACTGCACCCGAAATCTTCAACTCCGAGATAATCGAGAGGTGAATATCGCCGGTTCCCGGCGGCAGATCTATTAACAGGAAGTCTAACTCTCCCCACTGTGTCTGGTGGATAAGCTGGCGCAGAGCATTGCAAGCCATCGTACCACGCCAAATCAGTGCATCTGTGGGCTTAATAAAGAAACCTATCGAGATAAGCTTAATGCCCGCAACCTCTGCCGGCACGATATAGTCGAAACCATCCTCCTGTACAGCATCGGGCAGATAACCCTCACAACCAAACATTTTAGGTTGAGAAGGTCCGTAGATATCCGCATCGAGAAGGCCTACTCTATAGCCCATATCTCGCAACGTAACAGCCAGGTTTGCCGTCACAGTCGATTTACCTACACCACCTTTACCCGAAGCGATAGCAACGATATTTCGGATCGAACCGGTAGTGGTGCGCTTCTCAACCTTCGGCTTTGCGGGGGCACCCTCCTTAATAAATATAGTAATAGCCTCCTTCAGTTGCGGAAAACGACCCTCCAGAAGAGCCTGCACCTGACCCTTAATCTTTACGGCAAAGGGATCGCGTACCTTCTTAAAGAGGAGCGAGACGGTAATCTTCTCGTCGGTGGCGGTAACGTTTTCAACGAAACCGCCATCAACGATATTCTCGCCCGTCTCAGGATGTACGATACTTTTAAGAAGTCCTGTAACAAGTTTTTGCATACTATTCAAATGAAATCTCGTATGGCATCATCGCCATAACACCATTTTGTGAAATAACGTTCTTTACCTTATTATATTGCAAGAAAGACTCACTACCCATCTCCGAGCGGAGAATCTCCGAACGGATCTTTACGCCAAGACCCGACATAAAGGCAGTGAAGGGATCCTCCACGCTGGTAACCTCGTGAATACGATAACTCTCCAAATCGGCCTTCTCGGCAGCCAAAGCAATAGCGCTATTAAGACCACCAAGCGCATCAACCAAACCAATCTGCTGAGCCTGAACACCTGTCCATACTCTACCTGCTGCGATGTCGAGAACCTTTTCGATGGGGAGATTACGACCCTGGGCAACAAGGCCTGTAAATCGGTCATAAACCTTATCTACGCTCTTCATTATAACAGCACGCTCTGCAGCGTCCATATTATGACCCAATGAGCCCATTGTAGAGTGAGCGTTGCTCGAAACCGAATCGAAGGTTACACCAACCTTCTTTGTGAGTAACTCGTTGGGATTCATAATCATACCAAAAACACCAATCGAGCCGGTCAGGGTCATATTATTTGCAACGATAGCATCTGCCGGAGCCGAGATATAGTAACCTCCACTTGCCGCAACACTACCCATCGAAACAACTACCGGCTTCTCGGCCTTAAGAAGTTCGATTTCGCGCCAGATAATATCACTTGCCAGAGCCGAACCACCGGGCGAGTTTACACGCAGAACAACCGCCTTAACCTTATCATCAAGGCGTACAGACTTAATGGTCTCAGCCATTGTCTGGCCATAGATAGCCTCCTGCTCGCCCGAGCCGTCGAGGATCTGACCCTCGGCATAAACTACAGCTACCTTGTCGGCAGAGATATTCTGCAGATCAACCACCTGCGAAGAGTATTCGCTAAGGGTAACCAATTCACACTCATTATCTTCGTTCAGCTCCACACCCAACTCTTTGAAGACCTCGTTCATCTGATCTTCGTAGATAATACCATCAACAAATTTGTGTTTGAGAGCCTCCTCGGGCATCGAAACTGCGAGATTGTCGGCCAGACGATTGAGCTCCTTCTTGTCGATTCCGCGCGAAGAGCTCACCGCATTGAGTATAACCTCCCAAGTAGACTCTACCAGAGCGGCCATCTGGCGACGATTATCAGGCGACATCTTCTTGAGGAAGTAGGGCTCAACGGCGCTCTTATACTTACAAGCTGTGGGGCGGAAAATATCAACCTTCATATCGAGTTTCTCGAACAGACCTGTGTAGAACATTAGCGTCGATGAGAGACCCTGCCAATTCATACCACCTTCGGGCTGGATATAGATTTTGTCGGCAACCGAGGCGAGGTAGTACGAAACCTGGCTGTAACCCTCATTAAACGAAACGATAAATTTACCGCTCTGCTTGAACTCCTCGAGAGCGGTGCGGATCTCCTCCAAAGCAGCTATATCAACAACTCCTTCACCGTTCATTCTCAGATATATACCCTTGATACGTTCATCGTTCTTTGCTGCCTCTACCGCTTTCAAAACATTCATCAGCGAGAGCGACTTGCGAACAGTAAAGGTATTAAAATCAATAGCTCCCAACGGATTAGTTGCGGGTGCATCGGTAATATCCTCTGCCAGGTCTACAACAAGCACCGATTCAGGCTTAACAACGGTTGTACTCTCCATCGATCCGGCAAGACCGATAACCACAAAAATCCACAACAAACTCGATACAACACCTCCTACCACTACTGCCAGCAGAGCGGCAAGAAAAACCTTTAAGAATTTCATAATTTCAACGTATTTATTGGTTTACTCATTTGTTTCTACCGCAAATATACAAAAAGTTAGCAGTAGATGTTATTCTGAGCGCGAATATTGAGTATTTTATTTATAGCAATATTGAGCTAAAGAGGGGCCGCAAAAAGAAAATTTATAATAACTTGTCGTTAAATTTCGGTATTTTCCCAAAAATTATTATTTTTGGATGAAATTTTAGAAATATTTCTTAACATAACCAAACTATGGCTAAAGATTATAAACGGTATTTGATTACGTCGGCTCTTCCCTATGCCAACGGTCCGGTGCACATCGGACACCTTGCAGGAGTATATGTTCCATCGGATATTTACACCCGATATATGCGTCTGAAGGGTCGTGACGTGATTTCGATTTGCGGTAGCGACGAGCACGGCGTGCCCATTACAATCAAGGCTCGCAAGGAGGGTGTAACTCCCCAGCAGATTGTTGACCGTTATCACAATATCATCAAGAATGCATTCGAGGGTCTCGGTATCTCGTTCGATATCTATTCGCGTACGAGCTCGCCGACCCACGCAAAGACAGCTTCGGAGTTCTTCCGTAAACTCTACGACGATGGTAAGTTTATCGAGAAGAGCTCGATGCAATACTATGACGAGGAGGCTAACACCTTCCTGGCTGATCGCTACATCACAGGTACTTGTCCCCGCTGCCAGAGCGAGGGTGCCTATGGCGACCAGTGTGAGAAGTGTGGCTCTACCCTCTCGCCCGACGAACTTATCAATCCCCGCAGTGCTGTGTCGGGTGCAGTTCCCGTGAAGCGCGAGACCAAGCACTGGTATCTGCCTCTGGATCAACACGAAGAGGCTCTGCGCAAGTGGATTCTGGAGGGTCACAAGGAGTGGAAATCTAACGTTTATGGACAGTGCAAGAGCTGGCTCGACGGAGGTCTTCTGCCCCGTGCCGTAAGCCGCGACCTGGATTGGGGTATTCCCGTTCCCGTGGAGGGAGCCGAGGGTAAGGTGCTCTATGTATGGTTTGATGCGCCGATTGGCTATATCTCTGCTACTAAGGATCTTACGCCCGATTGGGAGAAGTATTGGAAGGATGAGGATACCAAGATGGTACACTTCATCGGCAAGGATAATATCGTCTTCCACTGCATCGTATTCCCGTCGATGTTGATGGCGCACGGTGGCTATATTCTGCCCGAGAACGTGCCCGCAAACGAGTTCCTTAACCTTGAGGGCGACAAGATCTCGACCTCGCGCAACTGGGCTGTATGGTTGCACGAATATCTCGAGGATATGCCCGGCAAGGAGGATGTTTTGCGCTATGTTCTCTGTGCAAACGCCCCCGAGACCAAGGATAACGACTTCACTTGGAAGGATTATCAGGCTCGCAACAACAATGAGTTGGTGGCGGTGCTCGGTAACTTCGTGAATCGTGCCTTGGTGCTTACCAAGAAGTACTATGATGGGGTAGTGCCCGCTTGTGGCGAGCTTACCGACTACGACCGCGAGACTATCGCTGAGATGTCGCAAATCAAGGCATCGCTCGAGGCAAACCTCGAAAACTACCGCTTCCGTGAGGCTTTGAAGGATGCGATGAATGTTGCCCGCATCGGTAACAAGTACCTCGCCGACACCGAGCCTTGGAAGTTGATAAAGACTGATACTGAGCGAGTTAAGACAATTCTCAACATTGCTCTCCAGATTACTGCAAACCTGGCTATTGTTTGTGAGCCATTTATGCCGTTCACCGCTGCCAAAATATTGAAGATGTTGGCTGTTGAGCACTTCGATTGGGAGCGCATTGGTGAGATGTCGCTTCTCGAGGCGGGTCACACTATTGGTGAGCCTTCGCTGTTGTTCGAGAAGATCGAGGACGATGTTATCCAGAAGCAGCTCGATAAGCTCGAGACTGCAAAGCAGGCTAATCTGGCCGCGGCCGCTGCTGCGGCTCCGGTTGAGCCCCAGAAGGATAATATCTCGTTTGACGACTTTGGCAAGGCAGATATTCGTGTTTCGACAATTCTTGCAGCCGAGCGAGTTCCCAAGACTAAGAAGTTGTTGCACCTGACCGTAGATACGGGCATCGATACACGCGAACTCGTTTCGGGTATTGCAGAGTACTTCTCGCCCGAAGAGCTTGTAGGTCAGCAGGTTTTGGTACTTGTAAACCTTGAGCCCCGCGAGATTAAGGGTATTCTCTCTCGTGGTATGATCTTGATGGGCGAGGATGCTTCGGGTAAGCTTGTTCTGTTGCAGCCGAGCAGTAAGGTTGGTAGTGGTTCGATTGTAGGATAGTAAATAAAGCACTTAAAACATATAAAGATGGAAAATTTAGATTGGGCTTCCTTAGGGTTTAATTACACTAAGACAGACTGTAATGTAAGATGCAGTTTTCAGGGTGGTAAGTGGGGTGAGTTGGAGTTTACCGACAGCGAATATATCCCGATGCATATCTCTGCGGCGTGTCTGCACTATGGTCTTGAACTCTTCGAGGGCCTGAAGGCCTTTCGTGGTGTTGACGGTAAAGTACGCCTCTTCCGTGCTGAGGAGAATGCTAAACGAATGCAGGCTTCGGCACGAAAGCTCTGTTTGCCGGTACCCTCTATCGAGCTCTTTGTTGAGGCTTGTGAGGAGGTTATTCGCCGTAATGAGCGATTCATCCCGCCCTATGGCACTGGAGCTTCTTTCTATCTCCGTCCCTTGTTGATTGGCTCGAATGCGGTTTTGGGCGTAAAGCCAGCAACCGAGGCTATGCTTATTGTTTTCGGAACTCCTGTAGGTGCTTACTTCAAAGAGGGTATTAAGCCTATCTCGGTGCTTCTCGACCGTGAATTTGACCGCGCTGCTCCACGTGGAACAGGCGAGGTCAAGGTCGGAGGTAACTATGCATCAAGCATTTACTCGGGCGAGCGAGCTCACAAAGCCGGCTATTCGAATGTTCTCTATACCGACGCTTCGGAGCGTAAATATATAGAGGAGTGTGGTGCTGCCAACTTCTTTGGAATTAAGGATGGACACTATATAACCCCGAAGTCTGGCTCGATTTTGCCGTCGATTACCAATAAGTGCCTTCGTGAGCTGGCGGCTCATCTCGGACTCGTTGTTGAGGAGCGACAGGTTCCCATTGAGGAGCTGTCGGCATTCGAGGAGGCTGGTGCTTGTGGTACTGCTGCGGTAATCTCTCCTATCGGCAAGATTGTCGATATGCAGACTGGTGATATCTACAACTACGGCAACGAGGTGGGTGAGTGGTCAATGCGACTCTATAATGCACTTCAGGACATTCAGTACGGCCGTGCCGAGGATATTTTTGGCTGGGCAAAGGTTGTTGAAGGTCTGTAATCGGTAGTGTTCCACGTGGAACAAAAAGGGCGACCAAATTTCTGGTCGCCATTTTTTTTGCTGTATAAGCGGGTCTATCTTCCAAATTTTATTAGCAAAACATTGATATCCGCGGGTGAAACACCGGGGATTCGTGATGCTTGTCCGATGGTTTTTGGTGCAATGCGCGAGAGTTTTTGGCGCGCCTCGATTGTTAGCGAGTTCATCGAACTAAAGTCGAAACCCTCGGGAATCGCTATATTTTCGAGTCTTTGCAATTTTTCTGCGATCATCTTTTCTCGCTCGATGTATCCTCGATACTTGATTAGGATCTCGGCCTCCTCGATTGCATCTGCAGAAATCTCTTCGCGAGTGATGAATCTCTCGAGTTTGGGTAGGGCAGAGCGCAGACCTTCGATGGTGGTTTCGTTACGCAAAAGTATATCGTAAAGTTTGCGACCTTGAGTCAAAGGCTCCGAATTTACCGATTTTAAATAGTCGCAAATTTCGCTTGCTTTGACACTCTGTTCACGGGCAAAGAAAATAAGCGATTCTACAGCGCGATTTTTTTTGAGCAAAATCTCGTGTCTTTTTTCAGAAATCAGTCCAATTTTATATCCAATTGGTGTTAATCTGACATCTGCATTATCCTGACGAAGTAAAATTCGATACTCTGCTCGAGAAGTAAACATTCTATATGGCTCATCAACACCCTTGGTCACAAGGTCGTCGATCAGCACTCCGATGTATGCCTCATCACGGCGCAGCACTACCGCCTCCTCTCCGCGAAGTCGGCGATGGGCGTTAATGCCGGCCATAAGACCTTGAGCAGCAGCCTCTTCATAGCCTGTAGTACCGTTAATCTGCCCCGCAAAGTACAGATTATCAACGAGTTTGGTCTCTAACGAGTGGTGTAGCTGCGTGGGCGGAAAGTAGTCATACTCAATTGCGTATCCCGGACGATAGACGTGCACATCCTCAAGACCTTCAATCTGGTGTAACGCATTGATCTGCACCTCGTAAGGCAGAGATGAAGAGAACCCGTTAAGGTAGTATTCGTTGGTTGTGCGACCCTCGGGCTCCAGAAAGAGCTGGTGTTGCTCCTTGCCGGCAAAGGTGCGTAGTTTATCCTCAATGCTCGGACAGTATCGCGGGCCTATGCCCTGAATTGTGCCGTTGAAGAGTGGCGAATCTTCAAAGCCGGTGCGTAGTGTGTCGTGAACTTCCTGTGATGTATAGACCAAAAAGCAGGGGAGTTGATTCTTAACAACCTCAGTATCAGGCGAGAACGAGAATTTAGACGGTTTCCCGTCTCCATATTGGGGTTCCAGTCGCTCGAAGTCGATTGTTCGGGCATCCAGACGAGCCGGAGTTCCGGTCTTCATTCTGCCAGCCTCGAAGCCCAACTCAACGAGCTGTTCAGTTATGCCATACGATGCGGCATCTCCCGCACGACCACCCTCTGCATTCGAGCGGCCGCAATGCATCAATCCCGAGAGGAATGTTCCGTTGGTCAGGATCACTGCATCGGCCTCGAAGGTTACGCCCATACGCGTTTTTACGCCCGTTATGCGGGGTTTCTCGCCGCTGGTGTCCAGGATTAGCCCATCGGCAGTATCTTGCCAAATATAGAGGTTTTCGGTGTTCTCAAGCGTGCGACGCCACTCCTCCGAGAATCGAGCCTTATCACACTGAGCACGAGGGCTCCACATTGCAGCTCCCTTCGATCGGTTAAGCATACGGAATTGGATGGTCGAGAGGTCGGTGATGCGACCCATCTGACCGCCCAGAGCGTCGATTTCGCGAACAATCTGACCCTTGGCAACGCCTCCTACCGCTGGGTTGCACGACATAGCGGCAAACTTGGTCATATCCATCGTCAGCAACAGCGTGCGCGAGCCTAAGTTTGCAGCCGCAGCCGCAGCCTCACAACCTGCGTGACCGCCTCCGACAACAATAATATCGTAGTGAAGATTCATCCTTCGATCGTTTTATTTTTGGAACATTGAGTGGTAGAGAGCCAGATATTTATCCTCCTTGCTGTGCATCTGTTTGTTGTCGCGTGGGCTCTTATCTTTCTGGCCACAGAGGTGGAGCAGTCCGTGAACAATCACGCGCAACATCTCTTCGCGGCGAGTTGCTCCATAGAGTCGGGCATTGTCGGCCACAGTCTCAACATCGATAAATATATCGCCCGCAACACAACCCTCGCCGAGTTCGCTGTAGTCAAAAGTGATGATATCGGTGAAGTAGTCGTGCCCGAGGAATTGGCGATTCATCTCGAGCAGGTGCTTTGCCGAGCAAAAAACGTAGTTTATCTCCTCGATGCGGAAGCCCTCTTGCTGGGCCACGGCGTGGAGCCATTCGCGCACGGCACGACGCGCCTCGAGTCGGTAGTGACAATCTTCGGTATGATATTTTACAGCCATTGTAGTAACTATTTTCTAAAGCATTGTGAGGCCTGCATTACCTCGTTCGGGTTGGGGGAGTAGATGCCGAATACCAACTTGTACTCCATATCCATCGTCTCGAGATTTACCGACGAGCCGATAGTGCCGATTCGTTGGTTTTTGGTCACCTTTGCATCCTTCTCTACGCAGACCTCCGAGAGGTTGGCATAGGTTGAAATATACTCACCGTGAGCCACATAGACGTCATATTTGTTGGTTATACGGTTGCGCTTGATGTCGAGAACCTTGCCGGCATAGATGGTGATGATTCCCGCATCTTTGCGACCTACGATTTCGGCCATATTGCCCTTGTATTTACGCACCGCACCTCCCACTACGGGCAGGTTGAGATTCGATGTCTGCTTCGAGAATGAGGCACCCTCTTTGTTGCCCTTGGTGAGTCGGCGTAGCTCGGTTATAGCCACCTCCAGTTGCTCCTCGTGGGCGATCTTGTTGCGCATTGTCTGCTTCTCCTGCTTGGTGAGGCTCTTGATTGTGGTGCGAGCCGTGTTTGCATCCTTTTGCAATCTCTGCTTCTGGGTGTTCAGGTTGCGGCGGGCGGTGTTGAGGGCCACCTGGCGCTGGGTGAGAGTGTCACGGTGGCGCGAAACTTCACGGCTGAGGCTGTCAATCTCGCGGATCTTGTCGCTACGCATTATTGCCACGTTGCGTAGAACGGTTATGCGTCGCACAACATCTGCAAAAGACGAAGACGAAAAGATGTATGAGAGGTAGTTGTTGTGTCGATAGTTGCGGTATGACTCGCGCACTAGCTCGGCGTATTGGGTTTTACAGCGCTCGAGTTGTGACGAGAGGCTGCGAGCCACGCTATCTGTGTGGTTGATGTCGCGGTTGAGAAGATTTATCTGTCGGCGGTTGGCATTGAGCAGCTCGTTGCGTGACTCGATTTGGCGAGTGAGGAGTTGCACCCTTCTCTGTGTGGTGCTTTTTGTGTTTTTGAGGTTTCTGATCTTGCGCTCATCGTCGGCAATCTTGCGCTCGAGGTTGGCGATAACACGCTGTTGATCTGCGATTTTCTGGCTGTTTTGAGCCACGGAGGGCAGGGCGACAATCAGCAGTGCCACCATCAAAATCAGGGTTTGGGTTATATCTCTTCGCAAGCGCATCGTATCTTCTATTGTTGTTTGAGGCGTTGTAGTCTTTGCTCAACGGAGGCTTTGTCGTATCCGTTGTCGAGGGCTTTGCGCCAATATACTTCGGCCATAAACTTCTCGCCCAGAGCGGCCAGAATATCTCCATAGTGGAGCTGCAGGTCGGCACTGTTTGCCGTGTCGAGCGATATGGCCTGTCGCATTATGCGCTTGGCTTCGTCGTTACGACCCAGCTTGTGGAGCACCCAGGCACGGGTGTCGAGGAACGTAGGATTGTTTGCCATTAGGGTAGTCGCCCTCTCAGCCATCTCGAGAGCACGCTCCAGATCGCGCTCCTCGAGCGAGAGGAAGTAGGCGTAGTTGTTCATTACACCCGAGTTGTCGGGGTATAGAGCCAAAGCCTTGTCGTAACACTCGTAGCACTTGGCCATCTGCTTGCGCTCGTTGCGATCCGTGGAGCGGGTGCCGAACGCACCTTCGGTTGCAATCTCGTTGCCATTCACGGCCTTCTGGTGGTAAATATCGCCAATAAAACCCCAAATCTCGCTACGCAGAGTGTCGTTATCGGCGTGCTTCATCGCTTCGCGATAACTCTCCTGAGCCGAATCGAGCTCTTTGGCCATCTGGTGGATATGTCCACGACGGAGGTAGAGCGTCGCATCGTCGGGGTAACGCTTGAGTGCTCGGTTGAGGTAGAGAGTCACAGAGTCGGTTTGTCCGAGGTAGCTCTCAATCTCCATAACGGCCAAGAACGAATCCAGATCGGCCTCGGCATCCAGAGTCTGCGCCTTGTAAAGGGCGAGAGCCTCGTCAATCTTACCCGAGCTTATCAGGTGGTTGGCAAACAGATCGGTAACGCCCTTATCTTTTGGATAGTTATTGTGGAGCGTTGTTGCAATGATGTCTATTTGCGGGTAGTTGTCGCGATAGAATCGGCGGTTGGCCGTAAGCTGGCGGAACATACTAATCTTCTCGCTGATGGGTACACTCTTGAGAGTGAAGAGTTTGTATGTTGCATTCAGATAGGCCTTCGTTGCTCCACGACGATTGTAATGCTCGCCCAGTGCTGCCCACGCCAAAACATTCTCGGGGTCGATCTCCACAGCCTTGCGGAACGAGGCTTCGGAGAGCGAATCCTTCTGCATCAAGGCATAAACCTCTCCCAGAGCGATGTGGTTTTGGGGCTCGTAGGGGATTGTTTCAACCACCTTCTGAGCCTCTTCGAGGGCACGGTCGAATTGATGTGTCGAGAGTAGCAATCGGCGCTTAATCTCTCCCAAGTAGGGATTGATGCCGAATTGACGCTCTGCCGAGTCGAGTATGGCGATAGCCGAGAATGGGCGTCGATCTCTGTCGTAGAGCAGAGCCAGCAGACGATAGAAGTCGGGATTGCGCTCGGTCTGCACCAACTTTTCGAACACGGGCAACGCCTCGGAATAGCGCTCTCCGACCAGCAACGATTGTCCGTAAAGTTGCTTATACCAGCGATTTGTAGAGTCGATCTGCGTGGCCTTGCGTGCGTGCTCGATAGCCCTCTCCGGCTCATCGTAGAGGATGCTGCCGGCAAACTCATAGTGTGCCGGCGCATAGTTCGAATCGCACTCTATTGCACGCAGAAAGAGTGCACGAGCCTGCACCGTATCTCGATCGATGACGTTACGCTTGATTCCCTCGGTGTAGAGGAAGAGCGCACTCGTCGAGTCGGGAGCCTCGATGGTCGTAACCGACTGCTGCGGGGCCTTGACGAATCCGCACGAGAAAAAAAGGCACAATAGCAGTATGGTAACGACTCTCTGCATATCTATTTAGTTATCAATTGATTACAGTACGCTGTCGAATTGGTGAAGGAAGCGCACATCGTTCTCGAAGTAGAGGCGCAGATCCTTGACACCGAATTTGAGCATAGCGATACGCTCAACTCCCATACCAAACGCGAAGCCCGAGTACTTCTTCGAATCGATACCGCTTGCCTCGAGTACGTTGGGGTCAACCATACCGCAACCCATAATCTCCAACCAGCCGGTACCCTTACATACGGGGCAACCCTTGCCACCGCAGAGGTTACACGAGACATCCACCTCTGCCGAAGGCTCGGTGAAGGGGAAGTACGAAGGACGCATACGGATTGTTGCGCTCTCGCCGAAGAGCTCCTTGGCGAAGTAGAGGATCGACTGCTTCATATCTGCAAACGAAACACCCTCGTCGATATAAAGACCCTCGATCTGGTGGAAGATGCAGTGTGCACGGTACGAAATAGCCTCGTTGCGGAATACGCGACCCGGACAAACTACGCGGATGGGCGGCTTCTGGCGCTCCATTGTGCGAACCTGAATTGACGAGGTGTGCGTACGCAGCAGCACGTCGGGAGTCTTCTCGATGAAGAAGGTGTCCTGCATATCGCGTGCGGGGTGCTCGGGCGGGAAGTTCAGCGCCGAGAATACGTGCCAATCATCCTCGATCTCGGGGCCGTCAGCGATGGTGTAGCCCAGACGTGAGAAGATATCGCAGATCTCGTTCTTCACTAGAGAGATGGGGTGACGTGAGCCAAGCTCCTCTCCGCTACCGGGGCGGGTCATATCGCCAATGGCAGATGCGGGGGTAGCCGAAGCAGCAAACTCCTCTTTGAGGGTGTTCACACGCTCCAGAGCGCGATTTTTGAGTTGGTTAATTTTCTGTCCAAACTCACGCTTCAGCTCGGGGGCAACACTTTTGAACTCCTCAAGCAGAGCATTCATCTCTCCTTTTTTGCCGAGGATCTTGATGCGGAACTCCTCGACTTCGGCAGCCGACTTGGGAGCGAACTCCTCGACGCGGCTCAATAAATCGTTAATTTTGTTGATCATATTTTGTGGTTTTATTCAAATTTCTCAACTATCTGGCTACAAAAGCGTCTGATTTGGATTCTATCCTGTTCAGAATCGCGAAAATGTACCTATCTTTGCATAAGCAAAGGGGATAATCCCCAATATAACGCACAAAGTTAGTAAAAATTTACTTATGTTTCGAAAAACACTCTCTTTTATTGTAGCAACTCTGCTGCTTTGCACCTCTGCGATGGCTCAGAAGGTGGGTGTTGTGTTGAGTGGTGGCGGAGCAAAAGGACTCTATCATATCGGCGTATTGCAAGCTCTTGAAGAGAATGAGGTGCCGATCGACTATATTGCCGGAACATCGATGGGTGCCATCATCGCGGGCCTCTATGCTGCGGGATACTCTCCCGACGAGATGCGCGAACTTGTCACTTCGGGCTCGGTGGAACGATGGGCTTCGGGCAAGATCGATCGTAAATATAGTCACTATTTCCGTGAGATGAACTCCCAACCCTCGATGGTCTCGGTGGGAGTGAATATCGGCGGTAAAAAACGAGGCGAGAAGGTTGTGCAGATGCCCAGCCACTTTATCTCCTCGTCGCAGATTGATATGGCTATTGTGGGTCTGTTCAAGCCCGCTACAGTAGCTTCAGAGGGCGATTTCGATCAGTTGATGGTCCCCTTCCGCTGCGTGGCTGCCGATATGAATGCCCGTGCAGCCAAGACCTTCGACGAGGGCGATTTGGGCATTGCGATTCGCTCGTCGATGTCGATTCCGATGGTCTTCAAACCCGTGGAGCTCGACTCGATGTTGCTCTACGACGGCGGTTTGCTCGATAACTTCCCGTGGCGTTCTCTCGAGGAGGATTTTGCCCCCGATTTCTATATTGGTTCGAAGTGTACGGCCGGCTCTGCTCCTATTGATATCAATAGCAACGTAGCCTCGCAGGCTCTGATGTTGATGACAGCCAAGACCGACTACTCGCTCCCGGAGGATCGAGGGGTGATGTTGGATCGTGCGGTCGATGTCGGAATGCTCGATTTCCACCGTGGAGAAGAGGTTATCGAGCAGGGTTATAATGATGCTCTGGAGCGCATTCCCGAGATTTTGGAGCGGATCTCGTCTCGCCGCTCGGTTATGGAGGTTGATCGTCGTCGCGAGGCCTTTCGTGCCCGTATGCCGGAGGTGCTCTACGATGGGTATACAACGGAGGGGTTGTCCAAGCCGCAACAGGTTTATGTAGAGCACGTTATGCAACTTAAAGAGAAGGGCGGTGCGGTGAAAGAACTCTCGCATTCAGAGCTTACGGATCGTTTGAACGACCTGCTCGTAGACGATAAATTTGAGTGCAACTTCCCGACGGTCACATACGATCTTCTGATCCAGAAATTCTCTATCGGAATGAACCTTAAGGCGCGTCCGCAGTTGCGTTTTTCGTTTGGTGGAAACATCTCCTCGACAGCCTTTAACCAGGCGTTGATCAGTATGCAATATGAGACCGTTGCCCGTGTTTCACAGTCGGCGTCGATAGATCTCTATCTCGGTGCTATATGCAATATGGGTCGCATCGGTGGCCGCACAACCCTCTATCAGAAGATTCCGATCTTCTTCGATTACGCCTATAATTTTGGTGTGATGAACAC